>JAPULC010000322.1 GCA_027295305.1 Gammaproteobacteria bacterium | reverse complement strand
CAGATCATCGTGCGGGCACACCCCCGGTGGGAACGCGACCGTCATCCCGCGACGCGGGTGTTCCAAGCTATCCGCATACACGTGAACGATGAGTTGGGTGAACTGGAGCAAGCGCTCACTCACCTGGAAACCGTGTTGACGGTGGGGGGACGAGCGGCCGTGATCAGCTTTCACTCGCTGGAGGACCGGATAGTGAAGAACGCCTTCCGCGGGAAGGTCGAAGACCCGGCGCTGCGCAAGCTGCCGCTGCGGGCAGCCCCGCGCCAGGCCGCTCTGCGGCAGCTGGGGCGGCTCATACGCCCGTCCGCCGAGGAGGTAGGGGACAACCCCAGGGCGCGCAGCGCGCGGCTCCGAGTGGCGGAGAGGGTAGCGTGAGCGTGATGAGCAGGGCATCCGTGACGCAGGGGCTCAACAACCCGAGCCTCAAGAGTCCTGGAGTGGCGCTGGTGATCGTGTTCCTGACATTGGTGCTATCGGGCTTGAGCGTGGTGTGGACCTCCCATCGCGTCCGCACCCTCACTGCGGACCTCGAGGTTCTGCAGGAGCGACGCGATGCGCTGCTGGAGGAGCGGGGACGGCTGCTCCTCGAGCACAGCGCGTTTGCCGGCCTGACGCGCGTGGAGGCGCTGGCCACCGAAGAGCTCGACATGAAGATACCGCGCCAGGCGGACATGGAGTTCGTGTATGAACGCTGAGATCGGCGCCGCGTGCAGCGATCGGTTCCGACCCTGGCGTCATTGGCTCCTGGTCGCCGCATTCGTAGTCGCTGTCGCCGTACTCATGGGGCGCGTCGTCTATCTCAATCTCTCGCACCGTGCGTTCCTTCAGTATCAGGGCGATGCGCGTACGGTGCGTAGCGAGATCATCCGCACCCACCGCGGCACCATTTACGATCGAAGGGGCGAGCCGTTGGCCGTCAGCACCCCAGTGGACTCGCTGTGGGTGGATCCCTCCACGTTCCCGCTGGAGGAGGCCTCGTCGCGGCACGGCATTTCGTTGCTGGCCGAGCTTCTCGGGCAGGACGTCATCCGCCTTCGCACCCGCATCGCACGACATCGCGAGCGTCGCTTCCTCTACCTTCGGCGCCATCTCAGCCCGGAGCTGGCCGCAGCGCTTCGTGAGCTCGATCTGCGCGGGATGCATTTTCAGCGCGAATACAAGCGTTATTACCCTGCCGGGGAGATCGCCGCCCACATCGTGGGACTCACCAACATTGACGACCGTGGCCAGGAAGGGGTCGAACTCGCATTCGATCACGTGCTCAAGGGTCGTCCCGGACACAAACGCGTGCTGAAGGACAACCGCGGACGCGTGATCCGTGATCTCGAATATCGGGTGCTGCCGAAACCCGGCACCGACATCGCGCTATCGATCGATCTGCGTCTGCAATACGTGGCGTATCGTGAGCTCAAGCGACAGGTATCTCGCTACGACGCGGCGTCTGGATCACTGGTGATGCTCGACGTCGAAACCGGCGAGGTGCTCGCGCTG
Organism: Gammaproteobacteria bacterium; assembly: GCA_027295305.1. GTDB lineage: Bacteria > Pseudomonadota > Gammaproteobacteria > Pseudomonadales > Azotimanducaceae > JAPULC01. Next base: position 20,022 of record JAPULC010000322.1, on the reverse strand, counting down.
GTGAACCTGCCCTCATACAACCCCAACTCCCCCGTCGTGGGTGGGTTCGAGCGTCTGCGAAACAGGGCGGTGACCGACGTCTACGAGCCGGGATCCACCGTCAAGCCGATCATCGTGGCGCTGGCGCTCGAGAACGAGGGATACACGCCCGAGACTGAAGTGGACACCACCCCTGGCTACCTGTGGATCGGCGACAAGCGCATTGAAGACCCCATCAACCGAGGTGTCATCGACCTGCGTACGGTGTTGGCAAAATCCAGTCAGGTGGGGATCTCGCGGATTGCGTTAGCGATGGATGGGTTGGAGCTCGATGCGATATTCCGTCGCTTCGGATTCGGCAGGGTCACCGGCCTCGGCTTCCCGGGCGAGGCCTCGGGCTGGTTGCCCGGGGCGGCACTGTCGCGACCCCTCGCGCGCGCCACCTTGTCCTTCGGCCATGGGCTCGCCGTCACCCCGCTGCAGCTTGCCCAGGCCTACCTCGTGATCGGCAGTGGCGGAGAGCGTTATCCGATTTCGCTGCTGCGTCAGTCCGAACCCCTGCCGGGTGAGCGCGTCCTCGCCGAGACAACCGCCCGTCAGATCCTGGATATGCTCGAGGGCGTGCTGGCGCCCGACGGTACCGGCGCCAATGCACGTGTAGAGGGCTACCGTGTGGCGGGCAAGACGGGAACGGTGCGGAAGGTCGTGAACGGCGGCTACGACCACGAGCGTCACGTAGCGTACTTCGCCGGTATTGCGCCGGTGAGCCATCCACGTCTTGCGATGGTGGTCGTGATCAATGATCCCACGGGTGAGATCTTCTCCGGCGGGCACATTGCCGCGCCGGTGTTCTCGCGGGTAGCAGCAACCGCGCTGCGCTTGCTGAACGTTCTGCCGGACGCCGTTCGGAGGCGGGATCGAGTGTGATGAAGCTCGGCGAACTGCATTGCGAACTTTCCGCTTGGCGTGACGTGGAAATCCGAGGGCTTGCGCTGGACAGCCGCCGGGTCGAGCCAGGGGATCTGTTCTTCGCGTTCCCCGGTACGCAGCTGGACGGGCGCGATTTCATGGCAGACGCAGCGGCTGCAGGTGCCGCCGCCATTTTGATGGAGCCGGGGTACTCGGGTGCCGTGCCCGACTCGGTGCCGGTGGTGGAACTTGAGTCTCTGCGCGATCAGGTAGGCACGTTGGCCTCGACATTCTACGGACACCCCTCCGGGGCAATGAAGGTGGTGGGAGTCACCGGCACCAACGGCAAATCCACCTGTGTGTGGCAGATTGCCTGCGCGCTCAACATGCTCGGCGTTCGTGCGGGTCTGTCCGGCACATTGGGCCACGGGTTTCCGGAGTCTCCGTGTGCCTCAGTGCTCACGACCGTCGATGCGGTGAGCCTGCAGGCCACGCTTGCGGAGTTGCGCGACGCTGGCGCCACCGCTGCCGCGATCGAAGTGAGCTCCCATGGACTCGAGCAGGGACGTGCGAACGGGATCCGCTTTCACACTGCGGTCTTTACGAACCTCTCACACGACCATCTCGATTATCACCGTGATATGAACGCGTATCGTGCGGCCAAGCGCCGGCTCTTTTTCATGCCGGGCCTCGAGTTCGCCGTGCTGAATGCAGATGACGACTTCGGGCGGGTCCTGATCGAAGAGTTGCACGGTCCGCTTCGCGTGATCAGCTATGGCATTGAATCCACCGATGCCGATCTTCGATTGTCGGATATTCGCAATTTCAGAGATGGTTCGTCGGCGCGCATCGAATCGTCTTTCGGTAGCGGCGAATTCCGCACGCGCCTGCTCGGCCATTTCAATCTGGAAAATCTGCTGGCTGTCACGGGTACCCTGGTGAGTCTCGGGCTGACGCTCGACTCTGTGCTCGACGTGCTCCCGCGCCTCGATCCGGTCGTTGGAAGAATGCAGGTGTTCGGAGGCGAAGGAACTCCGCGGGTGGTGGTTGATTACGCCCACACTCCCGATGCGCTCAACAAAGCGATGCAGGCGCTTCGTGCTCACACCGACGGCAGGCTCTTTTGCGTGTTCGGTTGCGGTGGTGATCGCGACGCCGCCAAGCGGCCGGTGATGGGGGGCGCGGCAGAGAGCCTCGCGGACGTGGTCATACTCACCGATGACAATCCCCGCACCGAGCCGGGGGACAAGATCATCGACGACATCCTTCGCGGCATGGGCAATCCCGAGCGGGTCATCGTGGAGCGCGAGCGCAGGCGCGCCATCGAGCGCGCACTCACTGAGGCGGCGACCGAAGATGTGGTGCTGGTGGCGGGCAAGGGCCACGAGACGTATCAGATCATTGGCGACGCGCGCATCGCCTATAGCGACATCGACACCGTCGCGGATTTGATCAGCGAGGCGCACTGACGATGCTCCTGTGGATCACAGAGTATCTCAGCCGCTTCGACGCGGGCTTTGGGGTGTTTCAGTACCTTACGTTTCGTACCATTCTCTCGGTGCTGACGGCGTTTGGAATCTCGCTGCTCGTCGGCCCGGTGATGATTCGCCGGCTCGAGCACTACCAGATTGGCCAGACTGTGCGCAGCGATGGCCCGGAGAGCCATTTCAGCAAGGCGGGCACCCCGACGATGGGGGGAGCACTGATCCTGCTTGCGATCATTGCGAGCACGATTCTCTGGTCCGATCTCCGAAACCATTACATCTGGACGCTGATCGTCGTCACGTTGGCGTTCGGAATCGTGGGATGGGTGGACGACTACAAGAAGATCGTTGCGCGCGATCCCAACGGGCTCACCGCTGGACGGAAATACTTTTGGCAGTCCGTGGCGGGACTCGGCGCGGCGATATTTCTGTATGTGACGGCGTCGAGTCCCGTCGATACCCAGCTCTTTATTCCGTTTTTCAAGGAAATCGCGCTGGACCTCGGGATCTTCTACATCGTGCTCGCGTATTTCGTGATTGTCGGCACGAGCAACGGAGTGAATTTGACCGACGGCCTCGACGGTCTCGCGATTCTACCAACGGTGATGGTGGGGGGCGCGCTAGGCCTCATCGCCTATCTCGTAGGTCATGCGGAATTCGCTGGCTATCTCAATATCGCCTACGTCTCCGGCGCGGGCGAGCTCGCGGTGTTCTGCGGCGCGCTCGTGGGCGCCGGTCTCGGATTCCTGTGGTTCAACACCTATCCCGCCCAGGTCTTCATGGGCGATGTGGGAGCGCTGGGTCTCGGGGCTGCCATTGGAGTCGTGGCGGTGGTGATTCGCCACGAGATCGTGCTGTTCATCATGGGCGGGTTGTTCGTGCTCGAGACGCTCTCCGTGATCATTCAGGTGGCGTCGTTCAAGCTCACGGGAAAGCGCGTGTTCCGCATGGCACCCATCCATCACCACTTCGAGCTCATGGGTTGGCCAGAGCCCCGCATCATCGTCCGCTTCTGGATCATCACGTTGGTGCTGGTGCTCATCGGCCTTGCGACGCTGAAGTTGAGGTAGCGGATGGACGTTGCAATTGTCATGGGTTTAGGGGTCACGGGAATGTCCTGTGTACGCCATCTGCGCGCGTTGGGCGAGGATGTGATGGTAATGGACTCTCGTAGCGTGCCGCCCCTCGCAGACGCGTGCCAGCGCGAACATCCCGAGGTCGCAGTGCACACCGGGCGCTTCGATCGCGGGCTTCTGGCGGGCGCATCGAGAATCGTCGTGAGCCCGGGACTGGTCGGCGATTGCGTCGTGGAAGAGCTACGCACATCGGGCGCCCCGCTCACGAGCGATCTCGATCTGTTCGTCGAAGCGGCGAAGGCGCCCATCGTCGGGATCACTGGCACGAACGGCAAAAGCACGGTCACCGCCATGACCGAGCTCCTGCTCGTCGGCGCCGGCAAGCGCGCGGTGGCGGGAGGCAATATCGGGCGACCCATGCTCGAGCTGCTCGGCGATGATCCCGAGGTCTACGTGCTCGAGCTTTCGAGCTTTCAGCTCGACCTTGCTCGCGCACTTCGGTGCGAGGTGGCGACGGTGCTGAACATATCGGCGGATCATACCGACCGACACGGCAGCTATCAGCGCTACACCAATGCAAAGCGACGCATTTACCACGGTGCCGTGCACCGGGTGTTCAACCGCGACGATGAGCTCACGTGGCCCGACGCGAATGGCGGTGGCGTCTCATTTGGACTCGACTCACCGGCTGAAGGCGACTTCGGGATCGTCGAACGCGAAGGCGACGAGTGGCTCGCATGGGGCGTCGAGCCTCTGGTAGCTGCTTCACGGTTGCCGTTGCGCGGCCGACACAATCTAGAGAATGCACTTGCCTCGCTCGCCCTCGGCTCTCTTGCCCTCGGGAGCACCGTGGGTGCCGAGCTCGGCGCGATGACGGACGCGTTGATGCGCTTCGAGGGTCTTGCGCATCGTTGCGAGCTCATTGCGCGCATCGACGACGTCGACTACCTGAACGACTCCAAGGCGACGAACGTCGGAGCCTGTGCGGCAGCTTTGCGTGGCATTGGCTCGGGCGAGCGCAACACGCTGCTGATTGCGGGCGGGCAGGGTAAGGGAGCTGACTTTTCGCCCCTGCGTAATATTGTTGGAAAGGAGGTGCGTACGCTGCTCCTCCTCGGTGAGGATGCGCCTGTTCTCGAAGCCGCCCTCGGCGATGTGGTGCCGACACTTCGCTGCCTTGGCCTGGCAGACGCGCTTGCGCGTGCACAAGCGCTGGCGGAGCCGGGCGATACGGTACTGCTCTCACCCGCGTGCGCAAGTTTCGATATGTTCGAGAATTTCGAAGATCGCGGCGAGCGATTTCGTGCGCTCGTGCTGGGTCTTCGGGAGGAACGATCGACGTGAGTGCGAGAAGCGACATCTCCGTCGTCGGTCAGCCGCTGTTTCTCGCCTGGATTGCGGCGTTGGGGATCGGGCTGGTGATGGTGACGTCGGCATCGATGCCCCTCGCCGCAGAGATTTATCAAAATCCCTTTCAGTTCGCCACCCGCCATCTCGTCTATCTGGGCCTTGCGGGAATCGCATTCGCCGTGGTGGCGTCGGTGCCGCTCAGGATCTTCGCGCGCCTCGATCGGATCGCCCTCGTGTTGGCCATCGTCGGCCTGGTGCTGGTGCTCGTGGTGGGTGACGATCCCGTGAAGGGAAGCCACCGTTGGATTCGTCTGGGGGCGTTCTCCGTGCAGCCATCTGAGCTCACGAAGGTCGCATTCGTGCTCTACATCGCTGCGCATCTGACACGCCGTGGCGACGCGGTGCGTGAGCGCTTCGGCGCATTGATGAGACCGGTGCTCGTCACGTCGCTCATTGGCGTGTTGCTCCTGCTCGAACCCGACTTCGGAACGATGGTGGTGCTTGCGCTCGTGTCGTTCTCGCTGCTCTTCCTCGCGGGTGCGCGACTCGCCCATCTGGCGTTGCTCGCGCTGCTCGGAGGCGCTTCGGTGGCGTTGGTGCTGACGCTGGAGCCATACCGGCTTGCACGCATGGCGGTATTTCTGAATCCGTGGGCGGAGCCCTTTGGCGGGGGATATCAGCTCACCCAAGCCCTCATCGCGTTCGGCCGCGGCGAATGGTTCGGCCTCGGGCTTGGCCAGAGCATTCAAAAGCTCTTCTTCCTGCCGGAAGCCCACACGGACTTCATCTTTGCCGTGATGGCCGAGGAGCTTGGGCTCGTGGGGGTGATGGGCGTCGCGCTCCTGCTTTCCTACATCACGCTGCAAGCGGCACATGTCGGACGCTCGAGCATTCGTCTGGGTCAGCTCTTTCGCGGCTACGTCGCCTATGGCGCCGGCCTTCTGCTCGGCGTTCAGTTTCTCGTGAACCTGGGAGTCAACGTAGGACTGCTGCCGACCAAGGGGCTCACGCTTCCGCTCATGAGCTATGGCGGCAACAGCCTGATCGTCTGCAGCGTGCTCGTGGGATTTATCGCACGCGCACACCTCGAGAACTGCAGGGAGGGCGCGGACGGCCGCGCGACATCATGAGTACTCCGATGCCTCGCCCAGGGCAGTCTTCCGAGAGGCTGATGCGACGCATCAGCCGCGTTCACTTCATCGGCATCGGTGGTGCGGGCATGTCTGGCATTGCCGAGGTGCTGCTCAATCAGGGTTACCAGATCAGCGGCTCTGACCTTGCGGCGGGAGAGGCCACCGAGCGACTGGAGAGCCTCGGCGCGAAGGTGACCATTGGGCAGAGCGCTGCCAACGTGAAGGGCGCCGATGTGGTGGTGGTATCGAGCGCCATCGCCAATGACAATCCGGAGCTCGTGGCCGCCCACACCCTTCGCATCCCCGCGGTCCCCCGAGCAGAAATGTTGGGAGAGCTGATGCGCTATCGCCACGGGGTGGCGGTGGCCGGTACCCACGGCAAGACCACGACCACGAGCATGATCACGTCGATTTTCGAGGCGGCAGGGCTGGATCCCACGTTCGTGATCGGCGTACTTCTCAATAGCGCAGGCACCAACGCGCGTCTCGGGGCCAGCCGCTATCTGATTGCCGAGGCCGACGAGAGCGACGCGTCGTTTCTCTATCTTCAGCCGATGGTCGCGGTGATCACCAACATCGATGCGGATCACATGGCCACGTATGGCGGTGACTTCGAGCGACTGAAAGATACCTTCATAGAGTTCATTCATCGATTGCCCTTCTATGGGCTTGCCGTGCTGTGTACAGAGAACGACGCGGTGCGCGAGATCCTGCCTCGCGTCACGCGACCGATGCTGACCTATGGCTTCAACGGTAATGCGGACTTTCGAGCGATCAATATCGAGGTGGATGGCCGCACCACCCGCTTTCGGGTGGTGCGCCGGGAGGGCGAGCCCGTTGATATCCATCTCAATCTGCCGGGCAAGCACAATGTGCTGAATGCGTTGGCGGCGGTGGCGGTCGCGAGCGAAGAGCAGATCGACGACGGCGCAATCCAGCAGGCACTCGAGGAGTTTCTCGGCGTGGGACGACGCTTTGAAGTACGTGAAGGCGTGCGCATCGCCGGGCGCGAGATCCTGCTTGTCGACGATTACGGGCATCATCCAACCGAGGTTGCGGCAGTGATCCAGACAGTGCGAGAGGTGTGGCCAGGGCGACGGCTGGTGATGATCTTCCAACCCCATCGCTATAGCCGCACGCGCGACCTGTACGACGACTTCGTGCGGGTGCTGTCCGACGTGGACATGCTGGTCATGCTCGACATTTACGCGGCGGGTGAAGCGCCGATAGCGGGCGCCGATGCGCGCAGTCTCTGCCGCTCGATCCGTCAGCGCGGCCAGCTGGATCCTATCTTTCTTGCAGGTGTAGCGGATGTGGCGGTCGCGCTCGAGGAGTTGCTGCAGGAAGGGGATCTCGTGATCACGCAAGGCGCGGGCGACATTTGGAAGTTATCGCAAACGCTCACGGGGGATAACCGACCATGATGAGCTTACGCGCGGTGCAGCGCCTTCGATCGACTCTCGGTGCCTTGATCGGTGCGACCGCGACCATCGTGTTTGTGATGGTTGGCACGAGCATGGCGTTGCGACTCATGCAGCCCGTTGGGACTGTATTGATCGTCGGTGATCTGACGCCGGAGCAGTGCACCAGCATATCGCGCATTGTGGAACCATTCTCCAGCGGTGGGCTTCTGCGCCTCGACAAGAAGGCGTTACGCGCCGCGGTCTCCGAGATCGGCTGGACGCGGGAGGTTCGCGTTCGGCGCGTCTGGCCCGATCGTCTGGAGCTCACCGTGGAGAGAGAGATTCCCGTGGCGCAGTGGGGTAACGATCAACTGTTGAACTCTCGGGGAAAGATCATCACGGACGACGATATGGGTGACGCCTCCCAGCTTCCGCTCCTTCGGGGTCCTGACGGCAGCGTATCGCTCGTGATGGAGCGATATTTTGTCGCCCGGGAGATGGCGTCGCGTCTGGGTCTGCGGGTGAAGGAGCTGACTCTGGATTCCGTGAACGGCTGGAAGATCGTCTTCGATTCGGGAATGGAGTTGGTGCTCGGACACGATGACTCCATTGCTCGGATGCAGCGCTTCGAGAGGCTCTATCTCGAGCGACTTCACAGCGAGGCAGAGGACATCGTGCGGGTAGATGCCCGCTACACCAACGGTGTCGCCGTCACGCGTGACGCCGACGCTCGCTCGCACGCAAATCTCGTGGCGGAGGCAAAGCCACGCGACATTCTTCGTAAGAGCGGAACTCTCGACGGGGGTTGAAGTGGCAGATTCGACTCACGCGACGATCGTCGGGCTCGACATAGGGACCTCCAAAGTCGTGGCCATCGTGGGTGCGATCACCGACGCCGGGGAGCTCGAGGTGATCGGCATCGGATCGCATCCCTCGAGGGGCATGAAAAAGGGTGTGGTAATCAACATCGAGTCCACCGTGCAGTCCATCCAGCGGGCAGTGGAAGAAGCCGAGCTCATGGCCGGATGCCAGATCAAGGAGGTCTACGCAGGCATCGCGGGCAGCCACGTGCGGAGCTTGAATTCGCAAGGCATCGTTGCGATCCGCGACCACGAGGTGGCGAGAGAGGATCTCGACCGGGTGATCGATGCGGCCCGAGCCGTCGCCATTCCGGCCGATCAGCGAATCCTCCACGTGCTGCCGCAGGAATACATCATGGACAACCAGGATGGCATCAAGGAGCCGCTGGGGATGTTCGGCGTGCGCCTCGAGGCCAAGGTTCACCTGGTGACATGTGCCGTCAATGCGATGCAGAACCTCGAGAAGTGCGTCAAACGCTGCGGGTTGACGGTGAAGGACGTGATCCTCGAGCAGCTCGCCTCGAGTCATGCGGTTCTGACGGAGGACGAGATGGAGCTGGGGGTCTGCCTCGTCGACATCGGCGGTGGGACCACCGACATCGCGGTCTTCACCGAGGGCTCCATTCGCCACACCGCGGTGATTCCGATTGCCGGCGATCAAGTGACTAACGATATTGCCATGGCGCTCCGAACCCCCACTCAGAGTGCTGAAGAGATCAAGATCAAGTACGCGTGTGCGCTCACGCAACTCGCGCGCGCTGACGAGACCATCAAGGTGCCGGGGGTGGGCGAAAAGCCGCCACGGTCGCTTTCACGCCAGGCGCTTGCCGAGGTAGTGGAGCCGCGTTACGACGAGCTCTTCACGCTTGTTCAGTCCGAGCTTCGACGCAGCGGGTTCGAGGATCTCATTGCAGCAGGCATCGTGCTGACGGGAGGCTCTTCGAAGATGGAGGGCGTGGTGGAGCTTGCGGAGGAGATCTTTCACATGCCGGTGAGCGTCGGCGCCCCACGTGCCACGCAGGGGCTGTCGGACATAGTGCGAAATCCGATTTATTCGACGGGCGTGGGTCTTCTGCTCTACGGCAAAGACCGCGAACGGGAACTCGAGAGCCGTGGGCAGGGAAGCGCCGACGGACGCAATTGGTGGGAAAGGATTAAATCCTGGTTTGATGAAAATCTGTGAGGCGTACGTTGAAGCTGACGGGAGCATGCGAGCTTGGGGGGCCGCAAGCGGAGTCGCGCTGCGAACTCTCGTCGTATTGGCTGCGCCACTAGAGTGGGACAGGAGGACTTGTAGTCATGTTTGAGCTAGTAGACAGCACGCCGCAGAGCGCTGTGATCAAGGTAATCGGCGTCGGCGGTGGCGGTGGCAATGCCGTGCAGCATATGCTGGATAACAACGTCCAGGGGGTAGATTTCATCTGCGCTAACACCGACGCTCAGGCGCTCGAGCGGTTAGGTAGCAAGACGAGCTTGCAGATGGGCGCCTCCATAACCAAGGGATTGGGCGCAGGAGCCAACCCCCAAATTGGCCGCGAGGCCGCTCTGGAAGATCGCGAACGTATTGCCGAGGTGCTCAGCGGCGCGGATATGGTGTTCATCACCGCAGGCATGGGAGGCGGTACCGGCACTGGGGCGACGCCCGTAATTGCCGAAGTCGCGAAAGAGCTCGAGGTGTTGACGGTGGCTGTGGTGACGAAGCCTTTCCGCTTCGAGAAACGCATGGACGTGGCCGAGGCCGGGATATCGGAGCTCGCGCTTTATGTCGATTCGCTGATCACCATTCCCAACGAGAAGCTGCTGTCGGTGCTCGGAGAGAACACGAGCATGTTGGCGGCATTTGCCGCTGCGAATGACGTGTTGCTGGGTGCCGTGCAGGGTATTGCGGATCTCATCATTCGACCTGGCATGATCAACGTCGACTTCGCCGACGTAAGAACCGTCATGTCCGAGATGGGAATGGCGATGATGGGTACCGGCTGCGCCGAGGGCCCGAACCGGGCGCGCGAAGCGGCCGAGTCGGCGATACGCAGCCCGCTGCTCGAGGACATCGATCTGAATGGCGCGCGCGGGATTCTGGTCAATGTCACGGCAGGGCCGGATCTGTCCATCGGAGAGTTCACCGAGGTTGGCGAGACGGTGGACGAGTTTGCGTCCGACAATGCCACGGTGGTGGTCGGCACGGTCATCGACCCGGAGCTCACCGATGAGCTGAGGGTCACGATTGTGGCAACCGGCCTGGGTCTTCCCTTGGAGCATCGCCCCAACGTCATCGTGGACAACACCGGTCGTCAGGTGACCTCCGACGGAGCCATCGACTACTCGCGCCTCGATCGGCCGACGGTGATGCGCCAGCAGCAAGCAAGGGAGCCGGCGTCCCATCAGGTGCCCGAGACCGAGATCGAAGGGCGCGATCTCGACTATCTCGACATTCCGGCGTTCCTGAGACGTCAGGCGGACTGACCAGTCATGAGCAGACCTCTCTCGCGAAGCGAGAGAGATCTGGCCGAAGAATCCTCGCCTGCCGGCGAGGGATGGCCGCTATTGGCGCGGTGAGGTAACATTTCCTAGGGTTTGGGCACGGATTATCTGGCTGACTGATGTGGGCGCGCTGAAAGGCGGCCCAATGGGTGGCGTCTGCGAACCAAAATCGATGATCAAACAACGTACGCTGAAGAACATCATGCGAGCCACGGGGGTGGGGCTACACAGCGGCGAGAAGGTCTTTCTCACCCTCAATCCTGCGCCCCCGGATACGGGCATCATCTTTTCACGTACCGATTTGACCCCGAACGTGAAGATCAGAGCTCATGCGCTGAACGTCGTCGACACCACGCTCGCCACGACGCTCGGCAAGGGGGACGTGCGCATCGCAACGGTCGAGCATCTCATGTCGGCACTGGCCGGACTCGGCATCGACAACGCCTTGGTGGAATTGAGTGCTGCGGAGCTGCCGATCATGGACGGCAGCGCTGGGCCCTTCGTGTTCCTGATTCAATCGGCGGGCATTGAGGAACAGAGCGCGCAGAAGAGGTTCATGCGCATCAAGAGAAAGGTGCGCTACCACGAAGGCGATGTCAGCGTCTCCATAGAGCCCTACGATGGGTTCAACGTGGCCTATACCCTGCAATACGATCACCCTGTGTTTCGTCAGCATCCGCGGAGCGCGACGCTCGATTTCACCACCATGTCCTTCGTCAAGGAGGTGAGCCGCGCGAGGACATTCGGTCTTCTGCAGGACTACGAATCGCTGCGGCAGATGAATCTTGCGCAGGGCGGTAGCCTCGACAATGCCGTGGTCGTGGACGACTTCAGCATCATGAATCGCGAAGGGCTTCGCTACGAGGACGAGTTCGCGAAGCACAAAATCCTCGACGCGATCGGCGACCTCTACCTTCTCGGCTACAGCGTCATTGGCAGATTCATCGGGCACAAATCCGGCCACGCAGCCAACAACGGTCTCTTGCGCCGGATTCTCGAGCGTGACGATGCCTGGGAGATCGTGACGTACGATGATCCGGCGCAAGCGCCCATCGCCTTCAACGGTCCGATCTTGTCCGAGTAGCGAGAATTAACCCGCAGTCCGCCTTGCACGCGGGCTGGTCTTTTTGCATCATCTCAACAGTCCAAATGACTCGCCAGACGGGACAAGGCGGATTTCAAGTCACCATCATCGATTTCTCGAGCGCACGCTCGTAGGCAGTCCGCGCCGATCTGGTTCATGCGTTTCCCGAGGCGGGGCGCCGGTGCTTGCGATGGGTCGGTGGGAGTCCCCATCGGAGACCCGATGGGGGAAGCATGAATGGTGGGGACGTTGATGCGGCCGGCACGTACCTTGATCCGGTCTATAGTTCTAAAGTCGGAGAGTTGTCGCAGCGTTTCCTGCAAACGCGGTGACTCGAATCTCAGGCGTGTAGCCCACACCGAACCGTCCGCGATGAGACGCAGTTCGCCGTTTTCCAGGTGGGCGACGCCACAATGGTGGCGCAGGTCGAGCGGCAGCGCTGCATGGACCTGGCGTTCCAGACGTTGCATTCGCTGGCTCCGCTGGAGCAGCGTGCGAAGGCTCTTTGCGGACTCCTGTTCGCCAGCGCGATTCCATTTGCGCCCGCGCCGAGTGGACAGGATTTCTCCCGCCGAGTGCCAAGGCATGGAAGTTCGCTTCGTTAGCGTCAATGGACGGTCCGGTTAGACATGGACATTATTCTAATCACCAGGAAGCGTGGACGCTCCTATTGGCTGTCCACTGACCGCAGGTTCATCGCCACCGTCTCGGTGGTTGCGGCTTTGCTTTTTACGGTCAACTTCTACGCCGTCTATCACTACTTCAGCGACCGCATGCTTGACGACGAGCTGGTCGCCATCTGGCAGCAGAAGCTCGATCAGCAGCAGCTGGCCCTGGAGGACGTGCGTGTGCAGTCCGATGAGCGGCTGCGTGCGCTGACGCGCCGTATCGCCACGCTGCAGTCCCAGCTCCTGCGCGTGGAAGCCCTCGGGGATCGTGTAGCGGACGTGGCCGGACTCGAAGGTGAGTTCGACTTCAACCAGGTGCCAGCCCTGGGTGGTCCGGAGACGCCGGGCGTACCTTATCGGCCTCTGCAGTTCGTGAGCCTCGTGGACGAGCTCGCCCTGAACATCGAGGATCGTCGACAGCAGCTCAAGGTGCTGGAATCTCTACTGCTCGAGGAGGACTACCAGAGTCAGACCCAGATCAGTGGTTGGCCCCTCAAGCGCGGATGGATGTCGTCGGGCTACGGGCGGCGCATCGATCCCATAACGGGCAAGCTCGCCTGGCATGCGGGGATGGACTTTGCGGGCAGCACAGGCTCCGAGGTCTTGGCATTGGCATCCGGCGTAGTCATGTTCGCAGGGTATCGGCGGGGCTACGGGGAGATGATCGAGATCTATCACGGCGAGGGCCTTGCCACGCGCTATGCCCATCATGAGAGCTTGCTGGTGGATACTGGTGACATCGTGAGGACGGGCCAGTCCATTGCGCTCGTCGGCAGCACTGGACGCTCCACCGGGCCTCACGTCCACTTCGAGGTTCTCAATGACGGTCGGCCCATCGACCCCGCGCCTTACATTCGCTGGCGACGGTTCTAACCTTTTCTCGAGAGATCGGTCCAATCGGGAGACATTGAGGGCTTTTAGCGGTTGCGAAAGCCCCCATCTAGCTAGTTCTTGTCCAGGAACAGGTGGATCCGAGGTAACATTCGCGGCGCCGAATTCTTCCTAATTGCATGATCAACAGCATCTTCAGAAAGATCGTTGGCACCAAGAACACCCGCGAGATCAAGCGCATGGGCAAGGTGGTGGCGACCATCAATGCTCTTGAGCCGGCGATGCAGGCGCTGGACGACGAGGCGCTCAAAGCCAAGACCCAGGAGTTCCGTTCCCGCCTGGAGGCGGGCGAAACCGTTGATGAGCTGCTGCCGGAGGCGTTTGCGGCCGTGCGCGAGGCCTCCTGGCGCACGCGAGGGGAGCGCCATTACGACGTTCAGCTGATAGGTGGCATCACCCTGCACCAGGGCCGCATCGCAGAGATGCGCACCGGCGAGGGCAAGACGCTGGCCGCACCCCTTGCGGCCTATCTCAATGCCCTTCCCGGCAAGGGCATCCACATCGTCACGGTCAACGACTATCTGGCGCGACGCGACGCCGACTGGATGGCGCCTATCTACATAGCTCTCGGCCTCGAGGTGGGGGTGATTCAGTCGGGCCAGGACTTCGAGTCCAAGCGTCAGGCCTACGCGGCGGATGTCACCTATGGCACCAACAACGAGTACGGCTTCGACTATCTGCGTGACAACATGGCCTTCAGCATGCGTGATCGCGTGCAGCGGCCCGCCTATTACGCCATCGTCGACGAAGTGGACTCCATTCTCATCGACGAGGCCCGCACACCGCTCATCATCTCGGGACCCGCCGAGGAGAGCACCGATGTCTACGTTCGCATCAATCAGCTGGTGCCGAAGCTGAAAGAGCACACCATCCGGGAGCAAGCCGTTGCGCTCGCCGGCGGGGTGGACGATGAAGAGCCCACGGGCGAGGAAGGTGACTACGTCATCGACGAGAAAAACCGCTCCGTGGAGCTCACGGAACGGGGTCATGAGCGCCTCGAGCACGATCTCGTGAAAGCCGGCCTGATCCAGGAGGGTGACAGCCTGTACAACGCAGGGAATCTCAGCCTGCTTCACCACGTGACGGCGGGGCTGCGGGCACACTTCATGTACAAGCGTGACGTCGACTACATCGTTCAGAACGGTGAGGTCGTGATCGTGGACGAGCACACGGGACGCACCATGCCCGGCCGGCGCTGGTCCGAGGGCATTCATCAGGCAGTGGAAGCGAAGGAAGGCGTCGCGATTCAGAACGAAACTCAGACGGTGGCGAGCACGACCTTCCAGAACTACTTCCGGCTCTACGCCAAGCTCGCGGGTATGACGGGCACCGCTGACACCGAGGCCTTCGAGTTCCGCCAGATCTACGGGTTGGACGTGGTGCTGGTTCCCACCAACGAGCCCATGGTTCGCGACGACCGAAACGATCTCATCTTTCTCACCATCGACGAGAAATTCGATGCCATCGTGGACGACGTTCAGAGCTGCCTCGAGGATCGGCGTCCGGTCCTGGTGGGTACGGCATCCATCGAGGCGTCGGAGCGGCTCTCGGACGCGATGAAGCGCCGCAACATCCCGCACAATGTGCTGAACGCCAAATTCCATGAGCGGGAGGCCGAGATCGTGGCCCAGGCGGGGAGCCCCGGAACGGTAACGGTGGCGACCAACATGGCCGGGCGCGGCACCGATATCGTACTGGGAGGCAATTTGGAGGCCGAGTTGGCAGCGCTCGATGAGCCCACCGACGAGCAGATCAAGAGCATCAAGGACGATTGGCAGAAACGTCACGATGCGGTGGTGGCGGCCGGGGGCCTGCACATTATTGGCACCGAGCGCCACGAATCGCGGCGCATCGACAACCAGCTCCGCGGTCGTTCCGGACGCCAGGGGGATCCCGGCTCATCGCGGTTCTATCTGTCTCTCGAAGACAACCTGTTGCGCATCTTCGCCTCCGAGAAAATGCGCTCGCTCATGCAATCGTTGGGCATGGAGGGGGGAGAAGCCATCGAGCATCGCATGGTGTCGAATGCCATCGAGAAGGCACAGCGCAAGGTCGAGGAGCGCAACTTCGATTTTCGCAAGAACTTGCTGGAATACGACGACGTTGCCAATCAGCAGCGCCATGTGATCTACGCGCAACGCAACGAGCTGATGGAGGTAGATGACATCTCCGAGACCATCCACCAGATTCGCGAGCAGGTGGTGGACGATACGATCAGTGAGTACATCCCGCCACAGAGTCTCGAGGAGCAATGGGATGTCGATGGACTCGAGCAGGCACTGGTCAACGAATTCGGCTCACACGCACCGGCGAATCAGTGGCTTCAGGCAGACGAGGGGCTGAACGAAGAGAAGCTCCGGGAGAGAATTTCCAGCCAGATCGTCGAAGAGTACGAACAGAAGGAGCGCGGTGTCGGCTCGGATCTGATGCGTGTGATCGAGAAGCAGGTGATGCTGCAGATTCTCGATCAGCGGTGGAAAGAGCATCTCGCACAGATGGATTATCTGCGCCAGGGCATTCACCTTCGCGCCTACGCCCAGAAACAGCCGAAGCTGGAATACAAACGTGAATCGTTCGAGCTGTTTCAGAACCTGCTCTACGACATCAACCACGACACCGTGAAATTTCTTTCCCGCGCCCGCCCGGAGACCGAGCAGGACCGCGAGGACGAGGAACGGCGCCGGCGTGCGGAGCAGCAGCGCAGGATGCAGTTCTCCCACGCCAGCGCATCGGCCCTCGAGCAAGATGCGCCCGGCGGTCCCGCGGATCAAGATCAGCCCAAGGCCGAGCCATTTCGCCGCGAGAGCCGCAAGATTGGCCGTAACGAACAATGCCCCTGCGGCTCCGGCAAGAAGTACAAGCGCTGCCACGGCCAAGCCGCGTAGGGACGCACCGCCTGCAACCTCAATTGTTGCCCTCGCCTGTCGCGCGCAATACCCTCCCGTCGCTGTGCTCATCGGAATGAGGCGAATGGCCGTCAATCTACCCTTCATGAAAGACGTGTTGCCCGTCACGGGGTTTCGCGTCGCGGCTGCGCGCGGAGAGGTGAGGTACCAGGGAAGGGACGACGTCGCGCTCGTGGAGCTCCCCCCCGGCGCAAGCGTGGCCGGCGTGTTCACGCAGAGTAGCTTTCGCGCTGCTCCCGTGATCGTCGCGCGGGAGCATTTGGCCGCAGCGGACGTGCGTTACCTCCTCGTCAACAGTGGCAATGCAAATGCGGCAACGGGCGAGTCCGGACTTCGTGCTGCCCGGGCGTGCTGCGCTGGGTTGGCGGAGATTGCCGGAGTCGAGACCCGGCAGGTGCTGCCGTTTTCCACGGGGGTCATCGGGGAGCCATTGCCCACCGAGCGCGTCATCGATGCCGCAGCCGTCGCGTACGCGCAGCTCAGTGGCGACGGGTGGGAAGGTGCCGCGAAGGCCATCATGACCACCGACACCGCGCCGAAGGCCGTATCGCGTCGCGTCGACATAGATGGCGAGGGAGTCGTGGTAACGGGCATGGCAAAGGGTGTCGGCATGGTGAGGCCCGACATGGCGACGGTGCTTGCGTTCATCGCCACCGACGCTTCGGTGGATCGCGAGGCGATCGGTCCGCTGCTCTCGCGGGTGGCAATCCGAAGCTTCAATCGGATCACCGTGGACGGTGACACATCCACCAACGATTCGTTCATTCTCATGGCATCCGGTGCAAAGCAGGTGCCTCGCACGGAAGCGGGCAAAGCGTTGCTCGAAGCAACCATCACCGAGGTTGCGACGCTGCTCGCGCAGTGGTTGATACGTGATGGCGAAGGGGCTTCGCGCTTTGTCACGGTGGTGGTCAGCGGCGGTCGTGATTCGAAGGAATGTCTGGATGTGGCCTACACGGTTGCCCAATCGCCTTTGGTGAAGACGGCGCTTTTCGCGGGGGATCCAAATTGGGGACGCTTCGTGATGGCCATTGGCCGTGCGGGCGTCGAAGACCTGGAGGTCCGGGGTGTCTCGATCTTTCTGGACGATGTGCAAGTGGTTGCCGAGGGAGGGCTGGCGCCGACATATCGTGAGGAGGACGGGGTGCGCGTCATGGGACAGGACGAGATTACCGTGCACATCTCGCTGGGCCGCGGCGCGGCGTCCGAGACCGTGTGGACCACGGATCTGTCGTACGAATACGTCAAGATCAACGCGGAGTATCGGACTTAGTCTTCCGGAAATTGCCGTCCCTGGCAATTTCCTCTCACGCTGCGGCGAAGCAAGTTCGCCTGCGCTCCCAAAACCCTTACTTTTCGCTGCGCGTTCTTCCGTAAAATGCTACGCGAAAAGCGGGTTTTGCCGGGGCGTCCATGCCCCGGAGCTAGTTTGCGGGGGAAACTAGCCATTCCGGAAAGTGCCGTCCCTGGCAATTTCCTCTGACGCTGCGGCGGAGAAATCCCCGGAGGTCTTCGTTGGGGGTACGTCGTTGGCCTCCGATCTCTCAGGTGCCTGGGAGCCTACCGTTCTTCTTCTTCGTTCGAGCCGTCGAAATCCCGATCGCCGGAAATGTATCGGTCGCCGTCGGTCCATGCGCCGAGGTCGAGCAGGCGACAGCGTTTGGAGCAGAACGGGCGAAACTTGCTCTCTTCGGTCCAGGGCACCGACTTCTTGCAGGTGGGGCACGCGATGATTTTCGTGGGCTCGTGGGCCATCTATTCCGTCTGAGCCAGCCTCTGATATCTATCGTGCAACGCCTCGACCTGCGGGTCGAGCGCTTCGATGTCGCCGTCATTAGCGATTACATCATCGGCGACTTCGAGGCGCCTTTCGCGACTCACTTGCGCCGCGATGATGCGTCGCACCTGCTCGTCGGTGTTCTCATCGCGAGTAATGGTTCGCTGAATCTGCACTTCCACGGGAACGTCCACGACGAGCAGGCGATCTGTGCGCCTGAAGCCGCCACTCTCGATCATGATGGGATTCACCAGAATGGCATACGCGGAGCGTGCGGACTCGAGCCCGTCGCGGAGCTCGCGGCCGATCAGCGGATGGGTGAGGCGCTCGAGCCAGTGACGCTCGTCCGGGTCGGCGAAGACCTTTTTCCGAATCGCGGCACGGTCGAGGCGGCCATCATCTTGAAGGATCTCCTCGCCGAAATGGGCGAGGATCTCCGCGTACGCGGGACGGCCTGGATCCATGATGACGCGTGAGGCCAGATCCGCATCGACGATATCGATGCCGAGATTCGCGAAGCGGTCGGACACGGCAGTCTTGCCGCTGCCAATGCCGCCGGTAAGGCCAACGACGAACATCCTGGGCTCTCGCTCTCAGAAGGTCAGGTTTAGATACTGCTGATTGATCCAGTCACCCCACATCAACGCGATCCAACCACCGGCCGCGAGAAACGGACCGAAGGGTATGGGCTGCGCCCGGTCGTGACGGCGAAAGAGTATCAGGGCGAGTCCGACAATGGCACCGACGAACGACGAGAGGAGGATGGTGAGTGGCAGCAGCTGCCAACCGAGCCAGGCGCCCACGGCACTTAGCAGCTTGAAGTCGCCGTAGCCCATACCTTCTTTGCCGGTGACGAGCTTGAACGCCCAGTAGATTGACCACAGGGCGAGATAGCCGGCGGCGGCACCGTAGATGGCATCGGTCAGGGTCGTGAAAAGTCCCTGCGTGTTCACGAGGAGCCCCAGCCAGAGAAGCGGCAGCGTGATGTTGTCGGGAAGAATCGTGCGATCGAAGTCGATGAAGGTCAGCGCCAGGAGCCCCCACGTGTATATCAGCGCCCACGCTGCGACCCAGCCCCAGCCGAACTGAAGCAGGACCACGATGCTGAGGGCTCCGGTGAGAGCCTCCACCAGTGGATAGCGCAGGGAGATGTGGGCGCCACACCCGCGGCATCTCCCCCTCAGGACGAGATAGCTCACCACCGGGATGTTCTCCCACGCGGTGATCATGTGACCGCATGCCGGGCAATGCGAGCGCGGCTTGACGAGGTCATAACCTTCCTCGGGGCGCGGCAGTCGTTCGCCTTCGGTTTCGCGGATGACCTCGAAGGCCTGCTGGCGCCAATCCCGCGCGAGCATTCGTGGCAGACGGTGCACTACCACGTTGAGGAAGCTGCCGATACACAGACCGATGCCGCCGACGAGCAGCAAGTGCAGCCACGCAGGCGCGTCAGGCGAGAAAGGATCCACGGCAGTCCTTGTACCGAAGGCGTTCCGAGCCCGGGGTCTTCTTACCCGATCACCTTGCCGAGCTGGAAGATGGGGAGATACATCGCGATGATCAGGCCGCCGATGACCACGCCCAATACCGCCATGATGATAGGCTCCATGAGGCTCGTCATCGCGTCCACGGCGTTGTCCACCTGCTCCTCGTAATAATCCGCAGACTTGTCGAGCATGTCGTCGAGCGCACCGGATTCCTCCCCGATGGCCACCATCTGGAGCACCATGTTGGGGAACACGCCGGTGTTGCGCATGGAGAAGTTGAGCTGCTGGCCGGTGGACACGTCTTCCTTGATCTGGTTGACGGCGTTCACGTACACCGAGTTGCCGGTCGCGCCGGCCACCGATCCCAGGGCATCCACGAGGGGCACACCCGCTGCGAAGGTCGTGGAGAGCGTACGGCAGTAGCGCGCCACCGCAGACTTGTTGATGATGTTGCCCATGACGGGAACCTTGAGCAGAATTCTGTCGATCGTGTCGCGCATCTTCTTGGAGCGCTTGTAGAACTGACGCACGATC
>JAPULC010000321.1 GCA_027295305.1 Gammaproteobacteria bacterium | reverse complement strand
TCGATGAAGCGCGGATCATCCCCCACCTCGTACGGTCTATATTCGGCAAATTCCTGACTGAAGCCGAAGAAGGGTGAACGATGTAGTCCTACCAGAAAACCTTCGACGACTGTGCGCGCCACCAGCGAAAGATTGCCCAACTTCGCTAGAACCTCCGGGTCCAGCAACCGTTGCGAAGGGAACCGTCGCGTCGCTGACGGTTTGATCGTTTCGGAGCACCCGATGGCGCAGAACCGGCATCACGAGCGCTCGGATGTCGTCGCGCTCCACGTGATAACGACCGCTCAACAGCGCCCGGGCCTTTGCACCGAGAGTGAGATATATCGCCGCACGCACGCTTGCGCCGTAATTCACATACTGCTTCACCATGGTAGAGGCCTTCTCCTCGTGCGGACGCGTGGCGCGCACGAGCTCCACCGCATAGCGATGCACGTCGTCGGAGACCGGGACCTGACGCACGAGCTCTTGAAAGCCCCTGATCTCCTCTGCAGTGGTGCAAGATTCCACCGTGGGCAGGGTCATCTCGCGGGTGTTGCGCCTGACGACATCCTCTTCTTCCGCGGCGCTGAGATAGTCCAGCACCACGTTGAAGAGAAATCGATCCAGCTGCGCTTCGGGCAACGTATAGGTACCTTCGAGCTCGATGGGATTCTGCGTTGCAAGCACCAGAAATGGAGGATCGAGTGGATAGGTGTGCCCGCGTACCGTCACCGACAGTTCCTGCATCGCCTCGAGCAGCGCCGACTGAGTCTTCGGCGGCGTGCGGTTGATCTCATCCGCCAGAAGGATGTGCGTGAAGATCGGGCCCGGCACGAACGTCCACTTTCGGTGGCCGGTGGTGACGTCCTCCTCGATCACATCGGTGCCGGTCACGTCGCTGGGCATCAGATCGGGTGTGAACTGTATGCGCTTGAACGTGAGGCCGAGTGCATCCCCCAAGCTCTTCACCATCAGGGTCTTCGCCGTACCGGGCAGCCCCGTGATCAGGCAATGCCCTCCCACGAGGGTCGTGATGAGCAGATGCTCCAGCACGTCATCCTGTCCGACAATGACCTTGGCAATCTGCTCGCGCAAACGGCTCATCACGTCACCGAAGTGGCGAACCTCGGCTTCGACGATCTGCGTACCGGGTATGACTTCACTCATGGTCGTCGACTGATCTCCAAAAGCAGCTTCTGCGCCGGTCGATAGGCCGGCGCGATTTCCAATGAATGCAGCAGGTGTAGCCGCGTCTGCTCACTCGCGCCCAGCCGATCATACGCGCGCGCGAGGCGATAGTGCGCGTCCGCTTTGTCGTGTGGATCGCTTGCGAGGAGCACCTGAAACTCTCGCGCGGCCTCCGCGGCGCGCCCCTGTTCGAGCAGCATTTCACCCAACCGAACGTGAAGCTCGCCGTCCAGCGGCGCCACCCAGACGACGCTCTCGAGCACGGCGATGGCCTCACCGGCGTCGCCTCGAGCAACGAGAGATTCTGCAAGGGCCATGAGCTCCTTGGGCCGCCGCCCGCCGCGGCGCCAATATTCATGCCGAAGCTCGCGCGCGGCCGACGCGTCACCCAGCACCTGACGTGCATGCGCCAACACGAGATACGGACTGTTGACACCCACATATTCGGGATAGATGAAGCGTGCCTCGTCCGCAAGATCCACCACATCGCTCCAGCGTCCCTCCCCCGCCGCCGCTCCGGCGGCTTCAACCAGGGTCTGCCAGTTGCCGAGGGTCCCAGCCAGCGGGGCGAAACGCTCGTCGAGATAAGCAAGGAAGCGCTCGTCGAACTCCTCGTGGGCGACCTCGAGTGCGCGTTCGACGGCGATACCACTTGGGGTCTTTCCGTCGAACTGATACAGAAGTTTCACCAGCGCGTCGATCCCCCAATGCTCGGCGATGAACTGACAGATGAGCCCCGACTGCACGTAGGACACTGCCACCTGATCGGGATAGCTCGGACGAATGAATCCCTGATCGAGACTCCCCACCGGCAATAGTCGCTCCTCGTGGAGCGCCTGCAGAAACAAGGGCGACACGCCGCGTTGCTGCGTCGGACCGCTAGTCCACTCCTCGAATACCGACACACCTTCGCTGAACCAACGCGGCACCTGATGATGAGTCGCCTCGAGGGTGAAGACGTGAGCCATCTCGTGCCAGAGTGCGCTGCCCCAATCGAACTCGTCCTCGATCCCACGGGCAGACGGACTCTCCATGGCCACCACGTAGCCGAAGGTCGCACCGAGGATCCCAATGCCCGGCATGCCCACCGTACGAACCGCAAAGTCCGCCGGCTGCGGATAAAGCTCCACCACCACCGCTTCATGGAGCCGGAACCCGTAGCGCTCGGTGAAATGTTCGATGCTGCGCTCCACCAGATCCAACACATAGGGCGAGAGCACACCCGCTTCGTCTCGATGCAGCCGCAGTGTGATGTCCTGCTCACCGCGACGATGGGTACTCACCCGAAATCGGTCGAACGAGTCGAGCAAGCGAAGGGTATTCACGGTCTGCGCGCTGAACGGGTTGCCGTTGTATGCCATCTCCAGATGGGTACGCGCCTCGTCGAAGCGATTGTCGCGCAGCAGATTGATGCCGAGCTCAGTGTGCGCAGACCACAGCTCGGGGTCGAGGGACACTCCCTTTCCATAAAACGCGATGGCCTCGCGATACAGGCGTCTGATGACGTGGAAATACGCAATGGTGGCGTACACCTCGCCATAGGAGGGATTCTGCTGGAGTGCCCGGTCGGTCCAAGGGCTTTGCTGTTTCCCCTCGAGATGATCCATCGCGGCGAGGAGCGCATACGCCTCGAGGCGCATCGCGTCTTCGACCTCGGACGCCGCCAGCACCTCCTCCAGCAACGCACTGGCTCCGATCCGGTTGCCTTCTTCCAGCGCAAGCCGCGCGGCCAACAAGCGCACCTCTCGATGGCTCGGCGCCTCGCTCATCAACGCCTCCAGAATCTCACGCGCTCCGGGTTCGAACCCCTGCAACATCACCAACGCGGTGCCGAGGCGCGCGTCCACGTGGCGGGGGTCGAGCTCCAACGCCTCACGAAAAAGCTTCGACGCATCTCCGGGTTGTTGGGTCTCGAGGTAGAGCCTTCCCCAGCGTGTGCGTATGTCCGGCGAGTCCTCTCGGGCACGCATCGCGTCCGCGAACCAGCGATTGGCTGCCTTGAAGTCACTCAAAGCCCAGTAAGCTTCCGCTCGAATCCACGCATCACGGCTGGTGAGCGTGAGTGCTCGATAACAACGCTTTGCCTGATCTCGCAATCCGTGATCGCGTTTCGCGTCGCAAGCGACGAGCTCTTCGCTGCGAGCGAGAGCGCCGCTTGCAGCGAGGGCGTCGCTTGCAGCGAGGGCGTCGCTTGCACCGAGGACGCCGCTTGCAGCGAAGGCGCCCACCGTAGTCGTGCTGAGTCCAATCAAGATGAGGGATGCAAGGAAACT
This sequence comes from Gammaproteobacteria bacterium, assembly GCA_027295305.1. Classification (GTDB taxonomy): domain Bacteria; phylum Pseudomonadota; class Gammaproteobacteria; order Pseudomonadales; family Azotimanducaceae; genus JAPULC01. The sequence continues at coordinate 179 of JAPULC010000321.1, read as the reverse complement.
AGCTCGCATCGGCGTCCCTTTCGTCGGTTTGCGACTCATAGCGCTCGATCTCGTCCTCCACCAACGCGAGCTCGAGCAGAACGTCCTGAAGCAAGCGCATGTAGCTCTCGAGCCCCATGTCAGATTTACGATCACGCAGCCGCTCCACCGCGTCCTCGAGCTCTGAGCGCTTTCGCATC
>JAPULC010000320.1 GCA_027295305.1 Gammaproteobacteria bacterium | reverse complement strand
CGTCATTGCAAGCGCCGCCGTCGCTCGCGATTGCGCGAAAGCTCCTGTGTGGATTCTAGGTACCGGCGAAGCGACCAAGTATCCTGAAAGCGGTGGCGACATCACCTCGAGCGCCGCGGTGCAATCCGGACCTATCGCATTCGGCGAAGCGGGAGTCACGCCGCAAGAGATCGACATCGCGATGATCTACGACTCGTTCAGCATCACCGTGCTCACGATGCTCGAGGATCTTGGATTCTGCGCGAAGGGCGAAGGCGGTGCCTGGGTGGAGGGCGGCCGGCTGCGCTTCGACAGACCAAACGACGGACCTGCGCTCAACACCGACGGTGGTGGACTGTCATCCAATCATCCAGGCATGCGCGGGATTTTTCTTCTGATCGAAGCGGCGCGTCAGTTACGCGGCGAATCCTGCTCACAAGTCGACGGAGCGCAACTCGCCGTCGCGCACGGTAATGGCGGCATGCTCGGCAGTCGCCACTCCGGTGGCACCGTCATTTTGGGGAGGGATTGATCATGGCTGAACCCACAAGACCGCTGCCGAATCCAAACGAAGCGGATACGCGAGCGTTCTGGGAAGGAACGAAGGACAAGGAGCTGCGCTACCAGAAGTGCGACGATTGCTCGACCGTCATTTTCTATCCGCGCCGACATTGCACGGGTTGTCTCGGCAACAACTTGTCGTGGCAAACCGCGTCAGGCCAAGGAACCGTCTACAGCTACAGCGTGGTGCGTCAGAGTTATCATCCATTCTTTCGCGGCCGCGTGCCCTATGCCGTGGCATGGATCGATCTCGACGAAGGACCGCGTCTGTTGTCGAACATCGTGGGTGTCGAAGATCCGTTGAACGAAGTTCAGATCGGGCAACGCGTCGAGGTGGAGTGGGAAGAGCACGAGAATCTTTCGATTCCGCTGTTTCGCCCGGTTGGCTAACCCGGGAGCGACGCCCTGGGTGTAGGAGCGGCTTCCAGCCGCGAATCGAGAAATCGCGGAACGCAACATCGCGGCTCGTTCCCACACCAAAGGCAGGGCCGCACAGTTATCGGCGAGGTGCCGCTGAAGGCTGAGGCGATCAGGTGGAAAAGCCCTTTCCGGCCTACACAGGAGAAGACTCCTTCATCTTCGTGAGCTATGCCCACGAGGATGACGCACTCGTCTATCCGGAATTGCAGCGCCTCAAGGATCGAGGCTTCAACGTCTGGTACGACGAAGGGATCAGTCCCGGCTCCGAGTGGACCGACGCGCTGGCGAGCGCGATCGAACGTTGCGATGTTTTCCTCTATTTCGTCTCACCCCGATCCGTGGCCTCCGAGCATTGCCAACGGGAGTTGAACTTTTCGTTGGATCAAGGGTGCACGTTGCTGGTTGTGCACCTCGAGGAGACCGAGATCCCCCGTGCGCTTCGTCTGAGCTTTGGCAATCGTCAGGCGATCATCAAGCATGAACTGAGCGATGAGGTGTACGCTGCCAAGCTGTTCTCTGGGGTCGGCGACCAGACTGGGAGGAGCGATTTCGTTTCAACGGCTCCTCTTCGAGCAAGTGGAAGCAAACACCGGTCCGCTATCGTCGGCTTGGGGCTCGCCGCGCTGGCAATTCTGGTCGTGGCGGCCATCTTCCTCTTCAGATCTCCCACGTCACCGTCAGATCACGCGGACGTCGCAATTGCCGTGCTGCCGCTCGTCAACATGAGCGCCGATCCGTCCAACGAGTATTTCAGCGACGGCGTATCGGCAGAGATCCTCAATTCGCTGGTGAGAACGAACACGTTACCGGTGATCGCGCGCACCTCTTCGTTTCAGTTCAAGGGCAAGAGCTTGAGCGTGCAGGAGATTGCATCGGAGCTGAACGTCACGCACCTCCTCGAAGGCAGCGTCCAAAAAGTAGGTAACCAGGTGCGAATCACGGCGCAACTCGTGGATGGCGTCACGGGAGTACAGCTCTGGTCCGAAAGCTATACCCGAGAGCTCGTCAATATCTTCGCTTTGCAGGATGAGATTGCGACGGCAATCGTCAAGGAGATACAAGTCCATGTAGAGGGAGTGCCAATAGGCCGCGAACCGAGCCTGCGGACCCGGGTCGTGGACGAGGCGGCCTACGACACGTATCTCAGAGCGAAGAGGCAGCTCCAGCTCTCCAACCCCAGCCAGAAAGAAGCGATTGATTTGTTCCAGCAGGCTGTGGAACTGGATCCGGAATTCGCTGATGCGTGGGTGGGGCTCGCCAGAGCCCAGATGAGTTGGAATACATGGGCGGGCATCCCGCCCGCACAGGGAGCGCCGCAAATCAAGCGTGCGCTCAGGCGGGCGTTGGACCTGGAACCCGATAACGCCGAGGCGCTTGCCTGGTTGGGTATGACGAGAGCCCTCATCGATTGGGAATGGCAGGAAGGCTCCGCACTCCTGGAACGCGCCGTGCGACTCAGTCCGCAGGATGGCGAGATTCAAAGTACCTACGCAACCTATCTACGCCTCACACATCAACCCGGTGCCCTGGACGCGATGGAGAAGGCTTACCGGCTGGATCCCTTGTCTCCGGAGGTCGCGATCAACTACGCAGTCGCTCTGTTGATAGGCGGCCGACAACTCGATGCTCAACGAATCATGGCGTCTTTCCTGGTGACTGCCGCGGAGCAACGCAACGACATCGCGGCATCCACCATCTACATAGTTGCTCGAAACCTCGACTTGGCGGAACAACATCTCGAGAAGGCGAAGGCAGTTTGGGGCGCCGACCACCAGCGGGTGATGTTGGTTGAATATCGGCTCGCGCGCGCGCGGAGACCAGCCTCTCGCAAGCTCTATGGAGCAGGCGCTACTGAAGCGAATGGAGAACGAGTATGTGCCGTTAGGTGAGTGGGGATCGCCCAACATCTTTAGGCGACAGATTCAGCTTGCCTTGGAGCAGAGACAGCCCGCGCTTGTCGACGAGGCATTAAGAGCGAAGCCTTCGCAGTTCACCGAGGAGGAGTGGCAGGACCTTAGAGAAAGGATGAACATCGCCGAGCTTGGCGACGCCCCCCTGCCAAACTCTCGATCCCGTACGCAGGCGGAAGCAAACGCTCTGCTCGCGAAGCGCATCGAGCTCAGCCCATCGGTCATTGACGACTATGTTGGCGTCTACAAGTCGGTAGGTTTTCGCCCTCTCGAGTTTTTCAGAAAGGGTGAGGGATTATGGGTGAAAAACGCTAACGACCCGGTCAGCCCCGGAGGCGAAGCGATTGCTGTAGCAGAGAACCAATTCGAGCTGTTTCCTCTGAAGGGATATCGATACAGGTTCATTGAACGCGACGCTCAAGAATACGATTTGGAAGCAACGGACGGACAGCTCGTCAGGTACTATCGCCGCATCGATGATGAGTGAGCCTGGCGGTGTCTAAGTCACTCTACGAAACTGAATCGCGGCTCGTCGTCCAGCTAATACTTCTACGGGAGGATAACTGCCGCGGTTCCGAGAACCTCTAAGGAGTTGTAGCTGAGCTGCGACGAGAACCCGTTCGATCAGATTGACCCTAAGGGATCGATCCCTCATCACGTTCGCGCAGGATGGCCTGCAGCTACGATCTCGAAGCAAGCAACGGACAGCTCGTCTGGCACATGCGCCGCGTGCATGAGTAGGCAAAGCTACTTCGGCAGAATCACCGTCGATGTTCCAAAGACCCGCGTCTCACCCGCCTCGTTGGAGACCGTGATGTCCACCTCGACCTTACCCGACTCTTCGTCGATGTCAGTCACCACGCCCGTGATCTTGTGCGGATGATCGACTAGCACGGGTGCACGAAAGATCGTGTCGATGTGATCGATCTTGCACTCGGGTGCCCAGCGATGAATCATCGCGGCGAGCAAACCTTGACTCATGATGCCCGGGACGATGGCGCCGGGCAGTCCCTCTTTACGCGCGGCTTCGTGATCCGTGAAGCGACCGCGCCCGCCCCAACCGGCGGCGTCGGTAAAACGGATGACGTTGTCGAGGCTCGTGTCGGGCTCGAACGCCGGAAGCTCCACGCCGAACTCCACATCCTGGACTTTCCTGACCGTCATTCGCTTGGCCTCTCGCGGATTACCTGACGCGAGTCCGAGATCGCCACCTGCTCACCGGCCTCGTCATAGAATTCCGTGCGCGAAACCATAAAAATCATGCGCCCCGAGCGGCCAGTCTTCGTATAGATGTCGTGCAGGTGACTTCTAGCGGTGAGCTTCGCCCCCGGACGGATCGGTTGCTTAGGCATGATGCCCTTGCCCGCATCCATGCCCATGCCGAGGCTCGGAAAATCCATCGGCACCGATCGACCGCCACCACTGACGCTCGCCACATAGGTAGGCGGCGCCTGGAAGTCCGGGTGCGAGGGATCGGTGTAGCGCGGCTCGAGCTCACCGCAGGCCCGCGCGTACCCAGCGAGGTGCTCTGCGTCTGCGATCTCGACGGTGTACTCGTCGAAGTCCTCGTTCAGAAATCGTGCTTTGAGATCGTCGATGTCGATTTGCACAGTGTCACCTCAGAATTTGACTGCTTCGAATTCTTCCGCGCGAAGGGCCTCGGCGAGCTCGCCTTCGTTTGCCAAGGGTCCCGCAAAACGCGTCGCGCAACGGGCAACGTGGCTGACGATGTGCGAATCGCTCCCCCCGAAGCCCTTGTAGTTATACTTAGCCGCCATCGCCTGCGCAATCTCATCCTCTTCGCCGCGGCTGCCGCCGTTGTAGATCTCGACGATGCGAACCCCCGGGGGCACGCCGAACTCCTCGAGATGCGCGCTCATGCCCACGCGCCTGCGACCCGGATGACAAGGCGCCGCAACGGCGCCGTGTAAATTGCACGCCGCGATCACATCGGCGAGGGCCAGATGCGTGCTCGTGAAATCGAAGGCCCCAAGCAGCGCGTCGGTCACGCCGAACACCAACACGTGACCGTACTCGGTCTCTACCTCGCTGCCCTTCAGAATAGTCAGGCCATGCTTGCGCCCGAGGGCGGAGTAGTCCGATTCACCATCGAACTGGCGATGCTCGGTCAGCACGAATCCATCAATGGGGAGATCGCGTGTGCGGATCCACTGACAATAGTTTTCCACCTTCGCCCGACCGTCGTCGGACTTGATGGAGTGAGTGTGCAGATCCAGGATCACGAGGCCTCCCGCGGGCGCGTCGCAGCCGATACACGCTGCCACTGCACCTCTAGAAGTTCAAGAAGCTCCGCCTCGGAACCCGAGTTGTCGAGCACCACATCGGCACGCGACGCGCGCTCGTCATTGGACAGCTGGGAATCGATGCGCGCCTGCACCGCCGCCTGATCCGTGCCGTCGCGCGCCATGGCGCGGGCTATCGCGATATCGCGATGCACCGTCACGACCCAGATCTCGTCGCCGATATCCTCCCAGCCCGCCTCGAGCAGAACCGCGGCCTCGAGCACTACCAACCTGGCAGGGTCTTCTTTGAGCGCGGCTTCGATCTCAATCTCGGCGAGCCTTCGGATCTCCGGCCACACGATATCGGTGAGCTGTTTCAGTACCTGCGGCTTGCCGAACACCTTGCCGCCCAACGCTCTGCGGTCGATCTGCCCATCCGCGGCCACGATGTCCTCTCCGAAGGCATCCACCACCGCACGAAACGCCTCGGTGTCGGGCTCATAGGCCCGATGGCCGAGCCGGTCGGCGTCGATGACGTGCGCGCCGCGCTCGCGCAAAAAGCTCGCGGCGGTGGATTTACCGGAGGCGATACCGCCGGTCAGGCCGATGACCGTCAAATGTTGGTCCCCCTGAAGAGCCGACCATGTTAGCGGTGAGGCTCGTCGTGTGCGAGAGGCGGTCGCTACGATCCACTCCCGGGCGCCTGTGTATCATGGGTTGCCATGAACTCCGTAGAGACTCATCGGGCGATCGGAACGTGCCCAGGATAACGTTCGTGCATTTCGATGGGGCCCGGGAAACCCACGGTGCGCATGTTGGCGATACCGTGATGGATTGCGCCCTCGATAACAGCGTCAGAGGCATCAAGGCCCAGTGTGGCGGTGGTTGCACGTGCTCGACCTGTCACTGCTACGTGGAGTCCCCGTGGTTCGAACAGCTTCCCCCGCCGATCTCGGACGAGCAGGACATGCTCGAATTCGTCTGGGAGCGGCGTGATAACAGTCGCCTTTCCTGTCAGGTCTTCGTCGATGACGATCTCGACGGCATCGTGGTGCACATCCCCGAGATGCAAGCCTGAGCCGAGTCAGACGGCCTTGACCAAGGCCTGTACCGCGATCTCCACCAGTGCCGCGCCCACCCACGCGAGGGGCGGGATGATGAGATAGAGGCCCACCCGCGCGATGCCGCGCAAATCCATCGGCCACGTGTGCAGTGACTGAAGGAACGCGCGTCGCTCGAGCAGCGCATTGAGATAGGTGAGCGCATTCGCGGCGTGATCACGCTCGGCGATTGCGATGCTCGCGTCCGCTTGCGCCAGGGCCCGCGCCTTCTCCTCCAGGAGTCGCCGGTGGATGCCCCACATGGGCAACACCAGCAGGAGCAGCGCCACCGGCAACCCCACCGCGAACGCAAACGTGTAGTTCACTGCCCGGAATTCGGCATCCAGCGCCTGCAGAGGCGTAATGGCAAGAGCGCCCATGACCATCAGCGTGGAAAGGATGCCGACCCGGGCGAATGGTTTCAGCCGCTGCATCTGAAACAGATCCACCTCGATGCAGCTACGCCCGAGCCGGGTGAGCGTCAGCCCATTCTCGATCCCGGTGTAGACCACCTGAGAAGCGAATATCCACACCGCCATGGACCCGAGCGCGAGGCTCAGATCCATGGGCCACGTCGGCAGGACGCCTACGCTCGTGGTCACCGTCCGCAGATCGATGTTGGCGTACCCCAACAGCACCCCCACCCCGGTCGCGATCCAGAATCGATAGCGGGGCATTTGATTGAGCCTGGCTACGAGCGTCTCGGCTTCGATTGCGCTAAACAGCGGACGCAGCTCGCTCACGGACTCCACCGTTCGTCGCGCTCCGTAGATGAAGAACCCGGATAGGTAGCTCAGAATCAAAACGTAGGTGAGCGCCATCCCAGTGATCTGGCGTGGAGAGGTCCAGAATTGAGAGTGCTCATCAGGGAACCACGCGCCCGATACCACGTAATACGCTAGCGTGACGACCCCCACGGCGAGTGACACGCTGATCACGGGATAGGGCAAGCGGCCACCCAGCCCCAGCGGCCAGGGACTCATCAGCTTAGGGTTGGCGGCGGCACTTCGCATGGACACCGAGTATAACGGCGTTCATATCGACAACGGTCCGCCGCACTCGGACGCAAATCGACACCCAATCAGAGATCGTTGGAAAGCTGCTTGGCAGGTAGACTACTCAGATCGAGCGGATGCCTTCACGGCTGATCATTCCAATAGGAGATCTCTTGGCTGCCCATGCTTTCAAGCCGCACCACCACAGCGTGTCTTCGTCAACGAAATAGCTCAGCAACGGCTTTGCTGGGCTGGGTTCTGTTGTGTTCTTGTGCGTCGCAGCCACCTACTGCAAACACCACAGCGGAACTCGCCGATGCACCAGCAGAGCAACCTGTAGAGGCGACGGCTGAGGCCACACACACGCCGGCCCGATCGCCAAACGCAAATTCGACGGGAGAGCCCGGCGACGCCCCTTCTCAACAACCTACGGAAGTCGAGATCGAGGAGCCCGCCGAGGGCTCATCCATCAGCCGCGCCGTCGACAGCACCCACCGCGTGCTGTCCGGCTCCATCGAGGCGGCGGTGTTGCGTATCGACCGTTTCTTTTCCCGCGAGGAAGCGCTGCGCGACAGCTCCGAGAGCTGGGTGCGGATACGTCCCGAGGTGGGCTACGACACCGATGATCAGGTCGATTTGGATTTGAACGTCGCTGCAAGGATCGACCTGCCCGGCCTCAGCGACCGTCTGAGCCTGGTGGTGTGGACCGATGGTGACAGAGTTTCGGAGGACGACCGCTTTACCGACACTCTCGACCATGATAATGGCGGCGGCATCGCCCTCGAACGCGACTCCGGGCGGCCCCTGACGAAGTGGAACGTGAGGCCGGGGATAGGGATCAAAGGCGGCTGGCTGCCGGATCCCTTCCTGCAGATACGCGCGACGCGCTGGTACAACCTCGAAGGCACCTGGGTGGTCCGAGCGGAGGGCACGACCCGCTATCTCTATGATGACGAGTGGGACCTGCGCGGTGAGCTCTCCTTCAACCGACCGATCGGCGAACACCTCTTGTTTCGGTTACGCACCGAGCTGCGTTATCGGCAGGCCAAGGACCGCTCGAATGCCAACCAGCACTTCACCTTCTTTCAGAAATTGAGCGAGAAGAAGGGTATGACCTACGAGTTCGCGATCTTCTCCAGCGACGACCCGGAGTGGGGGGTGCGCAACTATCGGTTCCTGGTGGGGTACAAACAGCTGATCTACAAGGACTGGCTATACGCGGAATTCATCCCGGAGCTCTCATTCAAGGATGAGAACGACTGGGACGTCACCCCGGGCATTCGGGTGCGATTCGAGGCGTTCCTCGGCAACCGCCGACTGCAGAAGATTCGCGATCGACTACAGGCGGACGAAGCAACCGAGCCAGAGACCGCGCAGTAGATCGGTTTTCCTTCGCTGGCTCAGCCAGATTCCGCCACCAGGGATTCGGCCACCACTCCCGCCTTCACGAGCCGCTGCACATCACCCCCGAGACCCGCATCCGCGAGAATGCTCGCGAAGTCGGAACCCGGCTGCGGCGCAGGACGGCCCGGCTCGGCCGGCGTTCGCGACAACCTCACTCCCGGGGCATTGGTGGTGACCGGTCCAAGATCGTCGTGCTCGCGGGTGAGACAGAGTCCGTGCTCGAGCACCCAGGGGTCCTGTGCCAATTCACTCGGATCGAACACCAGTCGCTGTGCACCCATCCCCGCACGGGTGAGCGCCGCGACCCATTCTTCCACCGTCCTGGTGGCAAAGAGCGATTCGAGCTGTGTCTCGAGCTCGCGATCCGCCAAACCCGAGAACTCCGCAAGCTCCGGTAAACGTTTTAGGTCTGGCGCCCGAGCGCCGAAGAAGAACCAACCGTCGGACGCCTCATAAGCCCGGTGCAGCGCAGACGAACCCACCACGTGTTGCCCGCGCGGCTCGTCCCACACCTTGCCCTGATAATCCTGTATCAAAGACGACTGCAGCATGGTGGCGGTGTAGGCAAGCGCCGTATCGACGTGCTGCCCACGGCCCGTGCGTTGGCGATGCAGCAGCGCGAGCGCCACGGCATAGGCCCCCATGAGCCCTGTGCCGTAGTCGTTGATCGCATAGGGCTGAAGCGCCGGTTTGCCGTCACCACCGAATCGTTCCTGCATGCCGCTCACGGCTTGAGCGATCTGCTCGTGA
>JAPULC010000032.1 GCA_027295305.1 Gammaproteobacteria bacterium | reverse complement strand
TTCGATACGGTTACTGGATGGATGGCGCGCGACCAAACGAGCCCGACACTCATTTCGCGGGGTGAGTTTGGTCTCGTGGGTGCCGAGCGCCTTCGTGTTCTCCTCGCGCATCAGGAGATACGAAGTTCCTGGTATATCCCGGGCCTCACGATCGACACGTTCCCCGATGCGTGTCGTGCCATCGCCAACGACGGTCACGAGATCGCCCATCATGGGTACGAGCACATCGCGCCCGCGGGGCTCAGCCGCGAGGAGGAAGCCACCCAGCTCGAGCGCGGCAACGAGGCGATTCACCGCATCGCCGGCAGATATGCACGCGGCTATCGATCGCCCTCCTGGGATCTCAGCCCCCACACGGTGGATCTGCTGCTCGAGCATGAATTCGTCTACGACAGCAGCATGATGGGTCACGACTACCTGCCTTATCACGCACGTACCGGGGACGTGGTCGAGCCGGGGAAACCCATTCGATTCGGCGAAACGACCTCTCTCGTCGAGTTGCCCATCAGCTGGTCTGTGGACGACTACCCCCACTTCGAATTCGTGCGTGGCAGCGGTTTGCGGGCCGCCGGGGGCGTATTCGAAAACTGGCTAGACGACTACATCTACATGACCGAGATCCAGGATTGGGGCGTGCTCACCTACACCTGCCACCCCTTCGTGATCGGACGTGGACACCGCATGAAGATGCTGGAGCGGCTGATCGTCGAGCTGAAGGAGCGCGGTGCCATCTTTGTCACCGCCGAGGAGGCGGTAGCTGAGTTCTCGGAGCGCGTTTCCTGAGACATCCATCCATTTGAGGAGCATCCATTTGAAGCATCCATTTGAGGACACCCATCATCCCCAGACAAGTTCATGGGTGTCCTGAACTGAGGAACTGAGAGATGATGGGTGTCCCGAATTGAGAGACCGAATTGAGAGACCCGCCCAGCCTGACTACCATTCCCCCCTGACCCATCCCAACCGGAAGCTGCGTGACCGAATCCGAAGACCAGGTTTATGCCCAGATGCGTTTTGGTCCCAACGACGACTCGATCGAGCGTCTTGGCATCTTCGTGGCGTGGCTGGTGAATCATCGGCTGCTCCGCGACGAGATCGAACAGAGCGCATCACGCTCGGTAGCTCGAGTGCGGCTTCAGGACCTGACCGGCAGTGAATTCCTCTCCACCGTGCTCCACGGCGACCTGCGCCAGGCGCATCTGTCGGAGCGCGGCAATGCCTTTACTCGGGCGTATTTCGTCACCGGTCGCTTCAACGACGACCTCGACGAGGTCTCGAGTGAGCACCATCAAAAGATGGATCCCTGGGTGCGTTATGACCACATCGCGCCGGTGATCACGAAGGCCTACGAGGCCTGGCGCCTGTCACTGCACCCGTCGCCTCTCACCCGCCTGGCGAAGATCCTCCCCTTCCGGCGCAAATGACCGCGTCAGCGCCCCTCAGCGATGATGGCGATCCCCTTGGTGTGGGCCTGAAGGATCTCGCGGTAGGTGCCGTCCTTGTTCATCTCGAGCATGGCCTTGTTGAAGTCCGCCACGATCTTCTCGTGGCTCGGGGTCTGGCGGCTGACCCCCATGCGCAGACCCCGCCGAATCAGTGGACGCTCCAGGACGTCGAACTCGGTCAGCGCATCGGGTAAGAACTGCGAAATCTCGTAGAAGATCGACCATTGATCGCCCACGACCAGATCCACCTTACCCTGCTGCAGCAGCAGAATGTTCTGGATCAGCGCGCTGTTCACCACTTTGTTGAGGCGTGGATAATCGTCGAACCCGCCGCCATAGGCGTACTCGTTCACCACGCCGATCCGCTGACCCGTTAGGTCTTCCAGGTTCTCGAACCGGACTCCCTTGCCCCGCCGGCAGAGAAAGATGATGTCGTTCAGCAGATAGGGCTCGCTGAACACGAGCTCCTCGTCGCGCTGCGCCGTGCGCCAGACAGCCGCCACCACGTCGTAGATCCCGACCACGACCCCGCGATACGCACGTGGCCAGGACTCGAACTGCGGGTCCAGCTCATAGCCCGCGCGTCTGAGTGCAGTGCCGACGAGATCCGCCGCGAGGCCGTTATTGGGCCGCGCTTCGTCGACATAGGGCGACCAGCGGCTGCCCGTGACCTTCAACGTTTTGGGGGCATCTGCCGCCACGGCTTCTACGAGAGGCATACTCCATCCAACGACCCCTAGGACGATGGCGCTTAGCACGCTTCTTCTCAGAACATTCATTCGATCCTGACCTCAGTGCACCGGGAGAACTTCGGCGCAAACGATACGTGGGCAACGCGGGACATACAACGACGCGCGTGGGCGCGCTCACAGCGAGCCGAAGTCGATGTCCACGTAGGGCACCTCACTCTCGATCTTCTCCCTGCGCTCGCGCATGAAGCCCGCACCCCAAGGGTCGAGATTGTCGAGATCGAGACTGCGGTGGATGACGATATATAGATCCATCTCCCGGCGCGCGAGGAACATCGGAATCCGCGAGAGCCAAGCTCTGTTGAGGTCATTTTCCGCCGCGTACCCCTCGAGAAAATGTCCCATGAAGCTCCGCGCAAACTCACGATCACCCGCGCTCGAGCAATCGTGCGGCACCGCGTAGAAAAGCGCGATGGCAATATCGTCGGCGAACCACGTGTGCTGGCAGTCGTCGAAATCGAACAGCCAGATCTCGTCACCGTGCACGAAGAAGTTCCCCCGATGAAAATCGAGGTGCACGAGTCCATAGGTGTCGTCGTCAATCGGTAGCTCATGCGTCTTGGTCAACAGCGCATTGAACCTGTCGATGACGGCGCGCTCGTTCGACGGTAGAAAGCGCTCGGCCGTGCCCGTGATGTCTTCGTACCACTGGTATCGCACAAACGATGGATGCGCGGGGACATATTGCTTCGCGAGCGCGTGCATGCGACCCATCATCCGCCCCATGCGCTCGAACACAGGCGGCCCCCACTCACCCGTAGCCACTGGCGCGCCCGGTGCCTTCTCAAAGACGACTGCAGTGAAGTATTCGTCACCCGTTCCGAGCACTTCGACCAGCTCGCCGCGCTCAGAGGGTACGGCGGTGCACGCGGTCACGTCGTTGGCGGCGAGAAAGCCGATCCAATCGATCTCCGCCCCGATCTGCGCCGAAGTCCGACGCAGACTATGCGAGATACGCACCATGAGCTCGCGCTCACCGCAGTCGTAGACAAAGCTCTCAAAGCCATCGAGCTCGCGAACAGCCTTGCGCTCGATGCCCCATCGCGACAATGCTTCTTCTAGTACGTCGTCGCCGAACTGCGCTCGGATGGACGCTTCCACTTAACCGGTACGTTGCCTCAACGTACGATCACGTAATAGATCACGTAGAGCCAGGAAAGGAGTCC
>JAPULC010000319.1 GCA_027295305.1 Gammaproteobacteria bacterium | reverse complement strand
GTCGGTGAATCCATATCGCGTGGCCAACTGATAGGAGGATTGGATCGATCCCGACAGCCCCATCGCATCGGAGGCGTGCGCAACCGCGGCGGCGGCGCGGCCGGCATAGTGGGGCGAAGCCGTTTTCTCCAACAACTCGTCAAGTGTCTTCGCCAACGGATAGGCGCCGGCCTTGGCGGTATCGATCTGCTCTTCGGTGCGCGTCCAGCCTGGATACAACAGGATGACGGGAATGCTTCGGGGACGCAGCTGCTCGGCCAACACCGTCACCATTCTTGCAGCCACCGTTGCTCGTAGATCGTAAACGGCGTCCCAGACTTCCGCTGGGTCCGACACGGCTCGCTCGCTGGTGAACAGCACGATCGCCCGCTCCCGATCGAGCATCAGCGGAATGCCAAAGTGACAATTGGCGACGTGTCCGCGAACCCCTGCGTCGAAGCTATCGTCCCACCACGAAAGTGGACGCTGCCAGAGTCTGCGTCGCTTGAAGGCGTCGTCGGACGGGGTATCGGCCCAGCCGATCTGGTTGTTCACCAGGATATCCAGAGCGCCTTGCTCCTCGCGTACCCGCGCAAACAACCGCTCGACGTCCTCGTCGTTTCGATGGTCACAGACAACGCCTTGCGCTCGTCCGCCGCCGGCGACAACGGTCTCTGCCACCGCCTCCACTGTACGCTCGGGGTTCGTATCGTGGTTCGCGCGTGTACTTCGTCCGGTGATATAGACGAAAGCACCGCAAGCGCCGAGCACTTCGGCGATGCCACGACCCACCCCCCGTGTTGCACCTGCCACGACGGCCACCCGATCGCTCAGGTCGGGCGGGTTCCACTGATCGTTTGGATTCGTCATAGGCATGCGCAGGAACGAAAAACCGACGCCCTGGCGCCGGTCCTCGGTGCCGCCGGTTTAACCTCCCAGCGGCAAGAGGGTCCCGTCTCGTTTTACCTCGCCACGGGTCAGAGGGTGCGCCTAGGATGAAGCGCTCGGCTCGCCGCTGTCAACCTGATCGCACAGCCTAGATGCCGGCGGCAACGAGGTCCTGCAACCTCACCACGCCGACGGGTCGCTTGTCCTCGAGAATGACGAGTGAGGTGATCCGACTCTCCTGCATCTGCGTCAGGCAATCGATCGCCTTGGCGTCCGGCGTTGCCCACCCGCGAATGACCGCGGTTTCACTGGCCTCGCGTCGACTGAGTTCATGGCAACGCTTCGCATTCAGTTCGTGCACGTGCTCTTTGCGCAGGAACAGTCGCCGGATGTCGGCATCGGTAATCACGCCGAAATGTTGCGCATCGCCGTCCACCAATATGGCCATGCCCAATCCCTTTGACGAAATCTCGTACACCAGGTCGGCGAATGACGAGGACACGCTCACGATGGGCAGTGCGTCACCCTGCGTCATGAGATCTCGAACATGGAGCAGGAGCCGCTTGCCCAGCGTGCCGCTGGGGTGAAACTGAGCAAAGTCGGCCGCCGTCAATCCCTTCTTCTGCTGCACACAGATCGCCAGCACGTCGCACAATGCCATGCTGGTGGCGGCACTCGTGGTGGGGACGAGATCGAAGTCGTCGATTTCCGGAAGCTTGGGTATCGCGAGCGTGATGTCTGCAAGGGAGCTCAGCCGCGACTGCGGTTCGGTCAGCGTGATCAGCGAGCCCTCGGTCGCCGATTTGAACTGACGGGCGAATTCGATGGTCTCTTCATTGCCGCCTCCCTTGGAGATGGCCAGCATCGCCGATCGGGGCCTCACGATCCCGAGATCGCCGTGCAGTGCTTCCACGGGATGAACGAACGCGGTCTGCGTCCCGGTGCTCGAGAACGTCGCAGCGGCCTTCTGTGCGATCAGTCCGCTCTTTCCGAGGCCTGTAACGATGAATATCGAGTCCAGTGCGGCGATCAGGTCGACGGCCCGATCAAATTCCTCGTCGATCAATTTGCTGGTGGCGGCCATGGCCTTCGAGTACGAGCCGAGCATGGCGCGTGCTTTTTCAATCGCTTCGTTCATTCCGGGTCCCGCCCACTTTCCAGATGACGCGTCATCCTCGTATGTTAATCGCGAAGGGGGCAGCGAGCATCACCGATCACGACGATGGGGCCACGAGCCCTATCGCGCGACGCACGTCATCGAGGGTGTGGGTGGCAACCTCTCGTGCGTGCCGCGTTCCAGCCGCTAGAACGTCCTTTACGTAGTCGCGATCCTTCGCAATCTCGCGACGTCGTTGGCGAATGGGCGCCAGCGTGCACTGCAGGCGATCATCGAGCATCTGCTTGAGCGTGCGGTCTGCGAGCCCACCCCGGCGGTAATGGGCCTTCAAGTCATCAACCACTGCCGTATCTTCCTCGAACGCATCGAGATAGGTAAAGACCACATTGCCTTCGACGCACCCGGGATCCACCACCCGCAGATGTCCAGGGTCGGTGTACATCCGCTCGACACCGCGCCGGATCTCGTCGGGGGAGGCGGAAAGGGAGATCGCGTTTCCAAGCGAGGAGCTCATCTTCGCCTTGCCATCGATGCCCGGAAGCCGTGCCACCTTCGGCACCACCGCCTTCGCTTCGCGCAGCGCGTGGCCGCCGTAGGTTCGATTGAAGCGGCGCACGATCTCGTTGGTCTGCTCGATCATCGGGAGCTGGTCGTCACCCACCGGCACGAGCGTCGCCTGGAACGCGGTGATGTCCGCCGCCTGGCTGACGGGATAGACCAGGAAACCCACTGGGATGTTGCGTTCGAACCCACGTTGCTTGATCTCCTGTTTCACCGTTGGGTTTCGCTCGAGCCTCGCGACGGTGACGAGATTGAGAAAATACGTGGTGAGCTCGCAGAGTTCGGGGATATGCGATTGAACGCAGATCGTCGACTTCTGCGGATCGATTCCCACGGCCAGGTAGTCGATGGCTACGTCAATCGTATTACGTGCAACCTTGGCCGGGTCATCGGCGTTGTCGGTCATTGCCTGAAGATCTGCCAGCAGAATGAACTGCTGGCAGTGCTCCTCTTGGTACCGAATTCGGCTTCTGAGCGAGCCCACCAGATGGCCGAGATGGAGCGGGCCCGTCGGGCGGTCCCCGGTGAGGGCCACCGGCGTATCGTTGGATGTGTTAGTTGAAAGACTCATCAGGATCTCCTCGGCTTGCCGCCACCGGAGATCATTGGTCTTACCTACAAAAAAATGCCACCGGTGTTCACGGCGGCATTGATTGAAATTGGATGAACGAGTAGTGCGTGCCGCCCCTAGAACGGACGCCACCAAGAATGATGCGGTCGAGTAGTGGTTCTAATGCTCATGGGTGGGTTTTAGCACTACGAGGAAGCTTTCGTCAATGACGAGGCGACGAAATGACGAGGTGGGGGTTCAACCGGAGGCAATGATGCGCTCGACATGGACCTCAGGGTTGCTGTAACGCTCCCGAAAGCTGCGTACGTGGTTCACCAGGCCCGCTCGACCCGGGATCGTCTGTGTGTGATCCACCATGTCTTCAGCCGCGAGTTGCTCTATCAGCTCGATCTTCCCTCGGGCTACCACCTCCGTGAGGTAGCGGCGCATCACTTCTTCGGAACGTTGCTGGGTCATCGCTCACCTTCCCGATCGGTTCTCTGGCAACAGATCGCATCCTGCGCCGCTTTGGAGCATCGTCAAAGGAGCAATGCCCGCATTGGGTGGGTAGGTGAAAGTGGTCATCGCGGGGTGTGTTCAGGTGTTCAGTGGTAAGCTCCGGTGGTGGCGCCCAGGCGAGGCGCCTGCGCGAGCTCACTGGAGGCGGGAACCGTGGAGGTAGATCGAACCCGGTACGTCGGTGACATTTTGGACGACAAGTCCGAGGACGTGGTCTGGATTGGCCCCCTCGAGTCGGTGTTCGACGCCCTGAAGCTGATGAACGAACGCGACATCGGTGCCGTGCTCGTTCAAATCGACGGCTACCTGGTCGGCATCCTGACCGAGCGCGACTACATGCGG
>JAPULC010000318.1 GCA_027295305.1 Gammaproteobacteria bacterium | reverse complement strand
CCTCGCGCATTTTGACGCGACTCTTGGACCACGTCTCGAAGATGCCCACGCTGCAACCTACCAACACCACCAGAAAAACCAACGTCCAGAAGTCCATCGTTGCCCCCAGGCTAGTTCTTGTAGGACGCGATAAGCCCTGCGCCCCGCACCGATTCATGTACGCGCGGAGAGCCAATGTACTCCACACTCCCAGCGCCTGAAACCACATCCAAAACTTCGGCCACCGCAACGCGCGCATTCGCCGCGCCTTGAACATTGACCTCGCCGAAGTCACTCATGAGCTCCTCGGCCTGATAACGACTGGCGCCGGCGAGGTCCACGACCTGGCGGTGGACCCGCCCGGTGAACACGACCCAGCGGAAGCGGTTCATGCCGTGCCCTCGTCGGTCGCTTCCTCCGAGATTTTGCTGAGCTCGCGTTGGAGCTCGAACTGTGTGGAGGTGACATAAGATTCCATCGAACGCAGTCGCGTTTCGATCTCGTCGAAGTTCGATTTCACGTTGCGGAAATTCATGCGTGCGGCGAACTGCTCGCCGCGCTTGCGTCCTCGGCGCCGTTTGCGTTCACGTTTGGGCATCGGTTCCACCTCCAGCAATTCGGGTGCGTAGCCGGACGGTTTCACGTCCATGACGAAATAGGCCACCCAGTAGGCCATGAAGGTGACGCCGCTCAAGGGTGTGAAGAAGAGCAGGCACAGCGCAACGCAGCGGATCACCCAAGGATCGGTGCCGAAGTAGTCCGAAATTCCGGCGCACACCCCCGCGATCTTCTTACGGCTGGGATCACGATAGAGTCTGCGCGACCCTCGATAAGCCGCGGCGCGATATTCGGGGCGCGATACGTAACGCGATCTGCGACTTCGGCGGCCACGTCTGCGACGCCGGCGTCCGTGCTCTCTGCCCGAATCCAGTGCCTCTCGAACTCGATCGACGGTTCCCTCGACGGTATTCACCACCGTGTCGGAGAGATGATTTCTCGTGGCATCGACCAGTCTTTCCACGGCCTCTTCCAGCCGTTGCGCGGCGGCGCTGATTTCCGACTCCGCATCGCGTGCCCCGTTGTCAAGCTCCCCACGATGTTCCCGATTTTCGTCCGTCACGGTATTCCCCGCCCCGAAGGACCTAAGGTCCCAATCGATCGCGCCAACCCGGCGCTTCAGCATCGAGAATGGACTCCAACGTCTCGATGCGCTCGGTCATCTTGCCGGCGTGTCCCGATAGATCTTCCAGCTCCAGGCGCTCATCATAGCTCAGCTGATCCTGCGATCTGCTCTTGGTGCGGTAATGCAGCACGAGCCAGATGGGTGCCACGATGGCCAGAAACAAGACGACCGGCACGAAGAATGCAACCACCACACCTTCCATCGTCCGCTCCGCTTAGTTGTCGTCATCATTCGAGGATTTTTCGTGGCGCTTTTTGAGCCGCTTCTTCAGCTCCTCCAGCTCCTGGTCGACGTCGTCATCGGATTCGAGCTCGCCGATTTCCTCCGCTAGGGTCCGCTGTCCCATGTCGTAGGATTCGACCTGTCCTTCCAAAGCATCCATCTTACGCTCGTACAGCTCGAAGCGGCTCATGGCATCTTCGATACCGGCGCGCGACAGCTGACGGCGAACGCCGAGCCGCGTCTGCGCGGTCTTGCCCCGCATGACGATGATGTTCTGGCGAGCCTTTGCGTCCTTGATCTTCTGCTGCAGGAGGCCGACATCTTCGTTGAGCTTGGCGAGGGACTCCTCTAGCGCTTTCAGCTCCTCGTCGACGATCTCAACGGCTTCCTGGACCTTGCTCTTCTCGACCAATGCGGCGCGAGCAAGCTCATCGCGTTTCTTGTTGAGGGCCACCTCGGCCTTACGCTGCCACTCCTCGGCCTCCCTGTGCAGCCATTCACGCCGCCGTACCATCTCTTTGCGGTCGGCGATGGCCCTGGCCGATGTGGTGCGCACTTCCACCAGCGTCTCTTCCATTTCCTGGAGGATCAGGCGCACCATCTTTTCCGGATCCTCCGCCTTGTCCAACAAAGCGCTGATGTTGGAGTTCACGATATCCGTGAGTCTCGAAAAGATGCTCATTACTTTCTCTCCGTTCGGTTAGCTGCACGTTTGCATCGCTTCTTGGGCTACTGCTATACAGATTTCGTGCCAGCCCCCCCAGGAGTGCCATATCTCACTGATTTTAAAAGCATTACGTGTTTGGCCGGCGGTAGGCTAGAATGGCCGCACTTGGCGAATTTGACCAAAAATTCGGTGATGAGGCCATGTCTGAAGCCAGTCATGAACGACTGATCGGTGAGGCGCCTTGCTGGCTGCAGGTGCTGGAAGAGATCTCTCAGATCGCGCCATTGGACAAGCCCGTGTTGCTGGCGGGCGAGCGCGGCACCGGCAAAGAGCAGGTGGCGGCCCGCCTGCACTATCTATCCAATCGATGGGAAGGGATATTTCTCAAGATGAACTGCGCGGCCATCACCGAATCGCTCCTCGAAAGCGAGCTGTTCGGCCACGAGGCCGGCGCCTTCACCGGCGCAAGCCGCACGCACCATGGGCGCTTCGAGCGTGCGGACGGCGGGACACTGTTCCTCGATGAGCTTGCGAGCACCTCCTCACTGGTACAAGAAAAGCTCCTGCGGGTGATCGAATACGGCGAGTTCGAGCGAGTGGGGGGACCGCGCGCACTCACCACCGACGTTCGCCTGGTCGCGGCGACGAACCAGGATCTGCCGACGCTCGCCGAGACCGGCCGCTTCCGCCTCGATCTGCTGGACCGCCTGGCATTCGACGTGATCACCCTGCCGCCCCTTCGAGAGCGCGGGGAGGACATACAACTGCTCGCAGAGCACTTCGCCGTGAACATGGCTACCGAGCTCGGGCGTGATCTGTTTCCGGGATTCACCGCCGAGGCGATGGAAACGCTGATAGGCCACGATTGGCTCGGCAACGTCCGTGAGCTTAAAAACGTCGTCGAACGCGCGGTCTATCGCTCCGGTTCCGAGGAACAGGTAAGCGCCATCACTCTCGACCCGTTCGCCTCTCCCTATCGACTTGGCATCGTGCAGGCGGGCGTCAAAGGCGCCTCCCCCCCCGCGCAGTCGGTGCCTGCGTTTCCGATGGATCTGAAGGAGCAGGTGCAGGAATTCGAGACCCGGCTGATCCAGGAGGCGTTGAAGGAGTCGCGCTACAACCAGCGGCGGGCCGCCGAGCTATTGGGGCTCACGTATCACCAGCTTCGGGGCTATCTGCGCAAGTACGATCTGGTGGGCACCGAAGCCCAGTGACGCGGGCGTCACCTCTTTTCTCCCGCATTCCAGGGACGACCTGGATGCAATCTTCAACCGACATCTCCCTGCGCCCCCGGTGCGTGTGGCACCTGGGCATGCGTGAGATACGCCGTCAGCATTTCGTTCACCGTCTCCGGCACCTCCTGCTGTACCCAATGGGATGCTCCCGGTATGTAGCGCAGAGTCAGATCGCTGACGTATTCCTCCGTTCCCACCGTAGTCGCCTTGGACAATGCGATGTCTTCCTCGCCCCAGACCATGAGCGTAGGCACCTCGATCACCGGGTACCCCAATGCACGTTGACGCCTCGCACCGCCACCGCGCACCGCGGCCCGGTAGTAGTTGATCATTGCGGTGAGTGCACCCGGGTGTGAAACATTCTCAGCGAAGACCTTCACGTCCTCGTCGGTGAACGCTTCTGGGCGTTGGCTCGAGCGACGAAACATCTCACCGATGCTGTCGAATCCCCGAAGCTTCATCAGCCATTCCGGAAGCGCCGGAATCTGAAAGAACAGCACGTACCAGGAACGCGCCATCTGCTCGCGGTTCTTACGTATCGTGGCTTCCAGCAGCGCCGGATGCGGCACGTTCATGATGATCAGCCGTTCGAGGGGTCGCAGCTTGCGAGCGGCGAAGAGCCAAGCGATCACCGCACCCCAGTCGTGGCCGATCAGCACCGTCTCGCGACAACCGGACGCATCGATCAACTCGGCCACATCCTCCATCAGATGCTCGATCGCATAGTCTTCCATGCGAGGGGGTCGGCTCGAGTTTCCATAGCCCCGCAGATTCGGCGCCCACACCCGATAGCCCAGCTTTGCCAGCACCGGCATCTGATGGCGCCAGGAATACGCGTGCTCGGGGAAGCCGTGAAGGCACAGCGCGAGGCGCTCCGGGCGCTCCGATTGCGCGCCCCGCTCACCCTCCCCCGCGCAAAAGACCTCGAAGGTCATCCGGTTGGCGTTCACAAAGCGTCGTTCGACGTTCCAGGTCATGTGGCTCCCCCCACACCATTTCGTGGATTGTGCCTGGGACCTTTTCCCGCCGCATCCCGCGCCTGCGGGTGAGCATGTTAAAATTTCAAGCTGGCGACCCTCTCCGGTTCCCTCGCAACGACAGGTTGCGAACCCCGTCAGGCCCGGAAGGGAGCAGCGGCAGCAGCGGACTCGTGTGCTGGGGTGCGGCTGGTTAGGGTTGCCTCTTCGGAGAGGTGTCTGAGCGGTTGAAAGAGCACGCCTGGAAAGTGTGTATGGGTTGATAGCCCATCGAGGGTTCGAATCCCTCCCTCTCCGCCAATAAAAATGGGACCCTTGGGGGCCCCATTATTATTGGCGCAGGGGAGGGTGTAGAGCACCCTCGCGGGTTCGACAAATCGGCACGACAGCCGATTTGGTCGCACGAAGTGCGCCTCCAGCGCCTATAGCGCGTAGAGGGCGCGCTCTTCATACAGAAAGAGGGATGTACCGCGAACCATCCCGACCGCTCTATACCCCGCAATTACCTTGCACCCCATTCGCCCCACATGTTTTGGCTCCGAGGGTCTGTGTGAACCCTCGCGGGTTCGACAAAATGGCAGGACAGCCATTTTGGTCGCACGCAGTGCGCCCCCAGCGGTACGAAGCGCCGCAGAGGGCGCGCTCTTCATACAGAAAGAGGGACGTACCGCGAACCATCCCGACCGTTCTCACCAAAACGGACGACCTTTGAACCCCATTCGGGCACCATTTCTATTGGCTCCGAGGGTCGGTGAGAACCATCGCGGGTTCGACAAATCGGCCGGAGAGCCGATTTGGTCCCACGTAGTACGCCTGCAGCGCGCAGAGGGCGCCGTGACTAGCTCGTGACCTCCCGCAGGCCACCGCTGCATCGACAAGCGCGTTACGATAAGTGTTCAAGTGGTAAGCTCCCGTGGCAAGCGGAGGCGGTACCCATGGATGTAGATCGAATCCGGCACGTCGGTGACATCTTGGACGACAAATCCGAGGACGTGGTCTGGATTGGCCCCCTCGAGTCGGTGTTCGACGCCCTGAAGCTGATGAACGAACGCGACATCGGTGCCGTGCTCGTTCAAATCGACGGCTACCTGGTCGGCATCCTGACCGAGCGCGACTACATGCGG
>JAPULC010000317.1 GCA_027295305.1 Gammaproteobacteria bacterium | reverse complement strand
AGTGGGATCATCGCGTGCTGGACGGTGCGCCTGCAGCAAGATTTCTGCAACGAGTGTGCGAATTGCTCGAAACAGCCGACTGGAAGGAGTAATCGAAAACCATGGGATTCAGCAATGCGGTTGCCATAGCAGGCGTCGGCGAGACGGACTATTCCCGCGACTCGGGACGCAGCGAGCTTCGCCTTGCCCTCGAAGCGAGTCTCGCGGCGCTTGAAGATGCGGGTATCGAGCCGTTCGAGGTGGACGGCATCATGAAGTGGTCCGTGGATACGAGCGCCGAAGCGACCGTCGCATCCAACCTCGGGGCAAAAGACATCGCGTGGTTCGGGGAGATCAGCCAGGCCGGTAACGTCGGTGCCGCCCTCGTTGCACACGCCGCGGCGGCAATCAGCACCGGGCTTGCAAACGTCATCCTCATATACAGAGGCGTCAACGGGCGCTCCGGTCGTCGTTACGGTCGAGGCGATGTCACCGGAACCCGCGGTCGCGGCGGCGGCGCGTTCACCGAACCCTATGGACTCTTGACGCCGCAACATGGTCTCGCAATGACCGCACGCCGCCGCATGTACGAGACCGGCGTGACGAGCGCGCAGTTTGGGATGGTGGCCGTCACCACGCGCGCACATGCGAACCGAAATCCTCGCGCCACGTTCTACGACCGCCCGCTGACCCTGGAAGATCACCAGAACTCGCGACTCATCGTCGATCCGTTTCATCTGTTCGACTGTTGTCTCGAGACCGATGGCGGCGGCGCGCTGGTTCTCACATCGACTGAGCGCGCACGCGAACGCAAGGGACCCACCGCGTTGATTCGTGCTGCCGCTCAATCGGGTCCGGGCAAGAGATCACCGGCGACGCGCACGGGGCAGCGACTCTTTACCCAGGCTGGGCTCGAGCGATCGGACATCGACGTCATCCAGATCTACGATCATTTCGGGCCCTTCGTGATCTTCGCCCTCGAAGACTACGGATTCGTCGAGCGCGGGGCCGGTGGCAAACTGGTGGAGGAAGGCGGCATCGCGTGGGATAGCGGGCGTTTGCCGGTGAATACATCGGGTGGGCACCTATCGGAGGCCTACCTTCAAGGCATGAACCACCTGATCGAGGGCGTGCGACAGGCCCGGGGCGAGTCGACGTCACAGGTGGACAACGCGCGACTCTCGTTCGTAGACACCGGCATAGGAACAGGGGCCGTGATACTCGAGAGGAATGACCCATGAGCGCCTGGCGCTTCGAACGCCCCGAGGGGCTCCCTCTTCCGGAACCGTCGGAAGAAGCCATGCCGTTTTTCGAGGCATTGAAGGAAGAAGAGCTGAGGGTTCCCAAATGTGCGAAATGCGGACGTCTGTCCTATCCGCCGCGCGCTATGTGTCCCGACTGTCAGTCGTTCGACTTCGAGTGGGCACCTGTCTCAGGTCGCGGCACGATCTATTCGTACGTGGTGACCCATCAAGCCATCCATCCTGCACTGGTGGGCCATACACCCTTGGCCACCGTGGAGGTGGAGCTCGAGGAGGGACCACGGATCACATCGAATCTCGTCGATGTGCCGCCGGATGCAATCGAGATCGGCATGGCGGTGGAAGTGGTGTTCGAGAAGATCAACGACGAGGTGACCCTACCGCTATTTAAGCGCGCGTGACGCGTATTGCCGCGCTCACCCATTGGGCGCATGCTGCTCTCCCTTTTCGGAAAACAAGCAGGAGGGAGGGTGATGTCGACCTATCTCATTCAAGCATCCTATACGGCGGAGTCATGGGCGGCGCTGATCAAGAACCCCCAGGATCGATCGGAAGCCATTCGACCGGCAGTGGAAGGTCTAGGGGGCAGTCTCGTGTGTACCTATTTCGCGTTCGGGGACTCGGACGTCGTCGCCATCGTGGAACTGCCGGACAACGTGAGCATAGCGGCGTTGTCGATAGCCGCAGCCGCGGGAGGTGGCATCAAGTCGCTCAAGACGACGCCGCTGCTTTCGCCGGACGAAGGAATCGAAGCGCTGCGCAAAGCGAGTGACGTCAGCTACACCCCGCCGGGTGGGTAATGCTCAGGTGGTGCCAGGCACCGGTGCCTGGCACCATTTAGGGACTGTCCCCTTTGGGGACAGTCCCTTATACCCCTGACCCTTAGATCGGGTTCGCTTTGACTTCAATCCCCAAGATTTAGGGACCCAAGGGGGAACAGTCCCTAAACCCCGAAGTCCCAAGCGTGGCCGCTGTGATAGGCGCGCAGCACGTTTTTCGCGATCAGGATGCGATGCACTTCGTCCGGGCCGTCTGCGAGGCGTAGCGTGCGCGCACCGAGAAACATGCCGGCCAGGGGCGTATCTCCGGAGACGCCCATCGCACCGTGCACCTGAATGGCGCGATCCACCACACGCGCCAGCGCATTCGGCACGAATACCTTGATGGCCGAGATATCGGTGCGTGCATCGCCCCCCTGCTCCATGATCTCGGCGGTACGGATGGTCATGAGCCTCGAGGCCTGGATGTCGATATAGGAATCTGCGATGAAGCCCTGGATGAACTGCTTGTCCTCGAGCAATCCCCCGTGAACCTGACGCTCGGTGGCGCGCTTGACCATCAGATCGAAGGCCCGCCACATCTGACCGACGCAGTTCATGCAATGAAAGATGCGCCCGTCGCCCAGACGTTCCTGCGCAGCCGCGTGACCCGTCCCCTGACGTCCGAGGGCATTGGCTAGTGGCACGCGCACGTCGCGGTAAACGATCTCGCAATGATGACCGCCGGTGTGTCCCCAGACGGGCACGCTGCGCTCGATCTCGAATCCCGGCGTGTCCGTCGGGACGATGATCTGGGTCATCTTCTCGTTGACGCTGCCGCGACCGTCGTCCTCTTCAGTGCGACACATGACGATGGCAAAGTCTGCATTGACGGCGTTGGAGGTGAACCACTTACGCCCGTTGATCACCCAGTGGTCGCCGTCCTTCACCGCCCGCGTCTGGATCGAGCGTGGATCCGATCCCGCGTTGTCCGGCTCGGTCATCGAGAAGCACGACTGCATCTCCCCGGCGATCAGAGGCTCCAGCCACTGCTTCTTCTGCTCCTCGGTACCGAGCTTCAGAAGCAAAGTCTGATTTCCGGAGTTGGGTGCCACCACGCCAAACAGTGAATTCGAGTAGGGACTCCAGGCAAGGATCTCGTTCATGTAGGCATGCGCGATGAAGCCGACCCCCATCCCGCCGTATTCCTTTGGCAGGTGCGGCGCCCAGAGGCCTGCCTCTTTCACGAACGCCTTTATCTCGGTGACGAACTGCTGACGTTTGGGATCGTCGGCGGGCAGCCCCAGAGTCTCCTCGTTGGGGATGATGTGATCGGAGACGATGTCTGCGGTGTGCAGGCGGATCTCGTTGACCTCGTCGTCGAGCCTCGGATTCGGCGCAACGGTGAGCTTCAGCAGGCTGGGAACGGCCATGGGCTTTCTCTCGTGGGATTCTCCGCGAGCAAGCTAACTGGGCCCGACATCACCGGCTTTGATGCAGATCAAGCAGGCGCCAGCGAGGGTGAAAAACGAAGAGGGTTCAGGTCTTCCGCGCGAGCTCGTCGTCGATGAAGTCCATGCGATCCTTGCCCCAGAACATCTCGTCGCCCACGAAGAAGGTCGGTGCACCGAAGACCCCTCGCTCCATGCCCGTGTTGGTCTCCTCGGCAAGCTGAGCGCGGATCTCCTCGCTCTCGCTCATGGTCTCGAACTCCGCCGAATCTACTCCCAGGCTCTCGACGATGGGCTTCAAACCCGCATACGTGGCGATTTCCGGTTTGTCCGCCTCCCAGTAAGCCTCGAATAGCGCCTGAATGTAGGGCACCTCGAGATCGAGCTTGCGCATGGTGAGCGATCCTCTCAAGGGAATGCTCGTCTTGATCGGAAACTGCGACGGCATCGAGAACTTCAGCGCGTACTTCTCAGCCCAGCGTCGAAGATCACGCCCACGGTGCGAGAGCTTCGCCCGCGGCTCCTCAGCCAGCACATAGTCGTTCGCGCGAAAGACATATCCGAGATTGAACGGATGCCACGCGATGGTGGCATCGTGACGGGCTGCGATCGGCGGCAGCAGGTGCACCGCAAAATAGGTGTTCGTGCTACCGATGTCCCAGTAGAAATCGATGATTTGTTTAGCCATGGATGCGCCTCGCTGTCACATGCGATCGTGATCGATGTTGTGCCGCTCGAAGTCCCAGGTCTC
>JAPULC010000316.1 GCA_027295305.1 Gammaproteobacteria bacterium | reverse complement strand
CCGGTCCGCCCGACCTGCGCGAAGGTCCTCGGCCGCGGTCGATGTGCCTTCCTACGGACGAAAACATGTGCTTGATCATCGAGGGCGTTCCGGCGGGGTACTCGGCGTCGAGCTCCTCGCGCAGCGCAGGCACGGCGGCCTCGATTCGCTTTACCGCCTCTACCGTCCGCGCCACCAGCACCCCCTCGGGCATGGTGAGAGTTGCATACACGCGGTCGCCCTCGATCGACGGGAAGAACTGAAAGACCACGCGTCCGCTGACAATGAGGGCAAT
Source organism: Gammaproteobacteria bacterium (assembly GCA_027295305.1). Classification (GTDB taxonomy): domain Bacteria; phylum Pseudomonadota; class Gammaproteobacteria; order Pseudomonadales; family Azotimanducaceae; genus JAPULC01. The sequence continues at coordinate 2,509 of JAPULC010000316.1, read as the reverse complement.
GGCAGATACGAGAACGCCGAATGCGATGGCGGCGGTTACGTAGCGCCACCAGAGGGCCTTCTGGAGAAACGGGCGATAGACGTCGGAGGCGAAGGACGTCAGGGCGTTGGCGAATTTGCCCTGAAAGCGATTCCAAGCCTTCACCACCGGGTGATTCGGCAGCCATTCACGTCGGTGAGACAGGTGCACGGGCAGGATCATCTGCGATTCGACGATGCTGAAGATGAGCGCAAGGATGACGATCCAGCCGATGACGCCGAAGAACTGCGCCATGCGTCCCTCGACCATGATCAATGGCAAGAACGCCGCGATGGTCGTGAGCACGCCGAAGATCACCGGGATGGAAACCTCATAGGTGCCGTCTACCGCGGCCTGGGTGCGGCTCTTTTTCAGCTGCTCGTGGGCGTAGACCCGCTCCCCCACGACGATGGCATCGTCCACCACGATGCCGAGCACGAGGATGAACGCCATGACCGCGAGGGTGCTGATCGAGATGCCGGCATAGGGAAATATCATGACCGCGCCGGCGAGTGCGATGGGGATTCCCGCGGCCACCCAGATCGCCACGCCGAACTTCAGAAACAGCGTGAGTGTGAGCAGCACCAGCGCGAGTCCGCCGAACCCGGTCGCCATGAGCGTGTCCACGCGATCGATGAGACCCTGGGATTGATTCATCCAAATCACGAGATCGATGCCGGGAGGCACGCGTGTCTGGGCACGCGTGACGAAGGCTTGCACCGTGTCGGCGATCGCGATGATGTCTTCTTCGCCAACCCGATAGACCTTGACCATGACGGCAGGTTTGCCGTCGAAGCGTGCCGCGAGGTCGCCTTCCTGGAAGCCGTCCACCACGTTCGCGACCTCGCCCACGGTCACCCGGGTGCCGTCGACACGGGTGAGCACCACGATCCTTTCGAACTCCTCGCCGCGATAGGCCTGGCCCGTAGTGCGAAGGAGAATTTCGCCGCCCTCGGTTTTGAGGGAGCCGCCGGGCATGTCGAGGGATGCGCGCCGAATCGCATTGGCGACTTGGGTCAACGTGAGGCCGTGGCGGCGCAGCGTGTATTCGGAGACTTCGATGGAAATCTCGTAGGGCCGGACATAGTCGAGTTCGACCTGACTCACGCCACTGATTGCAGCAATATCGTCGCGCAGCTCTTGACCGACACGCTTGAGGGTAAGTTCGCTGGCGTTGCCGGTGATGGCGATCTGAAGCACCCCCCCGCGCATGGCGAACTTGGAAACGATGGGCTTCTCGGTCTCGGCCGGGAAGGTATTGATGGCGTCGACTTTACCCTTGATCTCGTTCAGCGCTTCGCTGCTGTCGACATCCTCGGTCAGGACAATGGCCACCGAGCACGCGCCTTCGCTTGCGGTGCTCTCCATGCGGTCGACGCCTTGGGTGCCCTCGATGGCCTCTTCGATGCGAATGCAAACGCCTCGTTCCACCTCTTGGGGGGCAGCTCCGAGATACGGCACGTTCACCTGCACCATCCCCACGTCTATGTTGGGGAACTCCTCCTGATGGGTGCGCATGAGTGCGATGCCGCCGCCAATCAGCAGGATCCACATCAGCAGATTGGCGGCGACGGAATTATCGACAAACCAGGAGATGATTCTGTGCATGTGGCTGTTTTACGTCGGGTGGAAACTAGATAGTAGAGATCTGCTCGACGATCGGTTCAACGGGCATGCCGTCGATTACCGTCTGCAGCGGCGAGATGCATACGCGCTCGCCCGCTTCCAAGCCTTCTCGTATGAGCACCTGATCGCGATACATGCGCAGCGGCTTGACGTCACGGTAACGCAGCCGATTGTCGTCATCGACGACCAGCACCCGATTGCCGTTGCGCAGCGCATTTCTCGGCAGCACCACCACATCTTCGGCGAGACGTCCTTCGATCTCGGCTTCGACGAACAGCCCCACCGTGAGCGGCGTCTCGGCGGTCTCGTTATCCACGCTTGCGACCACATTGACCATGCGGCTCTTGGCGTCGATCTGGCCCTCTGTGCGCACCACGTGGCCTTCCCATGTGTAGATCTTGCCCGCGTAGTCCGCGGTCAGGGTGACTGGCGGTGCCACGGAGATGTCGATCAGGCCGCGATGACCAAGCGCTAGATTCAGATACGCGAGCTGGTGGTCTGCGATCGGCAGGCGCACCTCCACGGTACCGGACGCATAGAGCGTGGCGACGGCATTGCCGCGGCTCACGAACTGTCCGAGATCGACTCGCTCTGTGCTGACGAGTCCGGTGAAAGGCGCCTGGATCTGGGTGCGCTCGAGATCGAACTCTGCCTGCTCCAGCGCCGCGCTTGCGTCGCTCATCGAGGCTTCGGCCACACGCATCGTGCGAAGCGCGCCTTCCATTGCCGAGCGGCTGGTGAGTTGCCTTTTCTCCAGCTGCACCAGGCGCCCGTGCTCGAAGCGTGCGTGCTCGTATTCGGCTTCTGCGCGGGAGACATTCGCGCGGCTGCGCTCCACCGCCGTGCGATAGTTGCGCTCGTCGAT
>JAPULC010000315.1 GCA_027295305.1 Gammaproteobacteria bacterium | reverse complement strand
GAGGGATTCGATCGACGGCTTCACAGGATTCCGGCGCGCGAGCTCCACGGCGAGGTTCTGACTAAGATACTAGCCGATAAGCCAGGGCACGTTGGGTGGTGCCAGGCACCCGTGCCTGGCGCTAGTTCTTGTCCGGAAATTGCCGTCCCTGGCAATTTCCTCTTACGCTTCCGCAAACGCGGTTTGCGGAAGCTCCCATTTCCCTAAATTCTCTGCAGCTTAGCTTCCGAAAATTCGGGAAATGCTCACGGCAGCCACGGCTGCCGCTGCATCCATGCACCGGACGCTAGTGCCCGCCCAGAATGCACGCATTCTGGACAGGCACTAGCTATCAGGGTCGGGAATGCTGCTCGAGGGCCGGGACTTCTCCAGACGGTTGCGGCGAGTCCCCGGGTGACCTCTTCAGCATTTTGTTCCAAAGCTTACGCGTGGCGTCGGGGAGTTCGAGCATGGCGGGGGTCGCAATGAGCGTCAGGAGCGTGGCGAAGCTGAGACCGAACACGATGCTTCGCGCAAGCGGCACCCAGAAAGACGACACCTGGCCGCCATAGATCACTTCGCGATTGAAAAGATCGACGGAGAAGTGCAGTGCCAGTGGAAGCAGGCCAAACACCGTCGTGACGGTCGTCAGCATCACCGGACGCAAACGTTGTGCACCGGTGCGCACGATGATCTCTGGGACGGTCAGCTCGGGAAAGGATTTTCGCAACACGTTGAAGGTGTCGATCAACACGATGTTGTTGTTGACGACGATTCCTGCAAGGGCCACTACACCCGTGCCGGTCAGAATGGCGCTGAAAGGATCCCCCGTGATCAGAAGTCCGAGAAGGACCCCGGCGGTGGACATGATTACTGCGAACAGGATCAAAATCGACTGGTAGAAACTATTGAACTGGGTAACGAGCAGCACGAACATCAGAAGCAGCGCCAGGACGAAAGCGAATGCAATGAACTGCAACGACTCGGTCTGTTCCTCGTTCGCGCCACGGAAGGTGATGTCGACTCGCGGGTCGAACTGCTGTGTCTCCAACCACGCACTGATTTCCTTCACTTTGGTATCGGCAAGCACGCCGGGTGCGACCGCCGCGCGAATGAATTCCACTGCAACACCGTCGATGCGTTGAATCGTGTCGACGCGTGGCGCAGCCTCGCGCTTCACGAAGCTCGAGATGGGCGCGGGCCCCTGGGGTGTGGGTACGCGCAATTCGTCCAAGGCACCGATGCCGCGTGCCGAGCGCGGATATCGAACGCGGATGTCGACTTCTTCTTCTGCGTTGTCGGGCCGGTACTCACCGACTTTCACACCGTTCGTGATGAGCTGCACGGCATAGCCGACCGTGGTGACGTTGGCACCGAACAGTGCCGCTTGGGCACGATCCACGGTGAGCTTCCATTCCACCCCAGGCACCGAGCGGGTGTCCTCGATGTCACGCACCCCGTCGACGAAGTTCTCCATGTAGTTGCGAACCTCCGCAACGATAGGTTCGATTGCGTCCGAGCTGCGCGACGAGAATTGAATCTGAATGGCTTTACCCGTCGGTGGGCCGTTCTCCATCTTCTGCACTTCGATGATGATGCCGGCGAGATGGTTTGTGCGGCGTCGTATCTCTTCGAGGATTTGATCGCCCGTCAGCTCACGGTCTTTGGCCTCGTGCATCTCGACGAACATCCTGCCGATGCGATCGAAGGAAACCGAGCTACTGCGAAACCCAGATCCGGTGGAGGATGATGTCGCGGTGTAGAGACTCAGGATCCCGGGAATTTCCACCACTTCGTTCTCGACTTCCACGACGAGATCACGAATCTCGTCCACCGAGAGATTGCCTCGAGCGCGAATGCTCACCGTGGCAAAGCTCGCATCGCCCTCCGTGAAGTACACCATGCCGGCGCCGTAGCGACCGTAGGCCTGGAAAGTGCCAACGAGAATAGCAAGGGTCGCAATGACAGTGATGAACGGATGCGCACAGGCCTGGCGCAGAACTCTCGCATAAAGGCCCGTCACATTTCTGAGGGTGGTTGGGTCGCCGTCTTCCAGCACGCGCAGATTGAACATGGTTTTTGCGTCATGAACGCCGCGTCTGCCGAAAATCGACCCAAGCGCGGGAAGGAAGAACAGTGCATAGAGCAGCGAACCCGACAACACCGTAAAGACCGTCACCGGGAGATAGCGCATGAACTTGCCGGACACCCCCGGCCAGAACATGAGCGGGAGGAAAGCCGCAAGGGTCGTGGCGACCGATGCCGTGACGGGCCAGAACATTCTCTTGGCTGCCAGCGCGAATGCCTCGCGCTTTGCGAACCCTTCGGCCATTTTTCGGTCAGCGTATTCCGTTACCACGATGGCGCCGTCGATCAACATGCCGAGGCCGAGCAGCATGCCGAACATCACCATGATGTTGAAGCTGTAGCCAATGTTCCACAGGATGATGAGCGCGAACAGGCAGGACGTGGGGATAGCCAGGCCGACGAGTACCCCGCTGCGAAAGCCGAGCGCCGCCACCACGACGACCATGACCAATGCGAGTGCCGTCATGATATTGCCCTGCAGCTCGGTGACCTGACGCTCGGCAAATGGCGCTTGATCCTGGCTGTAGAAGACGCTCACTTTTTTGGGAAAGTCCGCCCGCTCGCGTTCCACCACTTCGCGCACTTGCCGAACGGTGTCGATGAGATTGGCGGAAACTCGCTTCGTTACCTCGATGGAGATCGCTGGAATCCCATTCACGCGAGCGAAGTTTGCCCGGTCTTTGAACGTGCGGCGGATCGTGGCCACCTGTTCCAAGGTGACCACCGTGTTGCCGTCGGTTTTCACGGGGATGTCGAACACGTCTCTTGCGGTTTCGATGATTCCCGGCACCTTCACTGCGAAGCGACCTTCACCCGTGTCCAATGCGCCGGCGGCGATCAGACGGTTGTTCGACACCACGGCGTTGATGAGCTGCTCGTTCGAGATCTCGTAGGACTCGAGCATCGTGGGATCTATGACCACTTCGAGGAGCTCTTCGCGTTGGCCCGCCATGCGTGCTTCGAGCACGTCTGGAAGGGCCTCGAGTTCGTCCTTGAGGCTCAAGGCCAGGTTATAGAGGATGCGTTCGGGCACCTCATCGCCTGCGAAATTGATGGTGATGATCGGACGATCGGAGTTGGATACTTCCGAGACTATCGGCTCTTCCGCCGTGCTCGGCAGCTTTGGCTTGACGCGATCCACCGCCTCACGCACATCCATGAGCGCCTGGTCCTGATCGAAGTCGACATCGAATTCGACGGTCAAAGAGGCGGAACCTTCCGCCGCGTACGCGGTGAGCTGGTCAACGCCTTCCACCGAGCGAAGCTCCACCTCCATGGGCATGACGAGCAGCCGTTCGGAATCCTCGGGCGAGATCCCCTCGTGGGGAATCGTGACGACGATGATCGGGATCTCGATGTTGGGACTGGCCTCCACCGGGATGCTGACCCGTGCGACGACACCCGCCAACAGGACGATGAAGAGGATTAGGAGTGTGGTTTTGCTGCGCGCAATGGCAGCATCGATGATCGCGTTCATGAGGCGGCGGTCAGCTGTGTCTCAGACGGCGCCAAGCTCGAATGCGGCGTGGCATCCGCACCTGGCTTGAGCGGTGGTGCTGCCGCCGGCATCTCACTTGCTTCGTAGGTCACCTCCACCTTTTCGCCCGCAACCACGAGCTCCTGTCCGACGGTGATGATGGTGGCCACTTCGGGAAGTCCGGTGACCCACACGCCGCGGGAATTGTCTTTGACGATCTGCACGGGGACGAAGCGAACGATCTTGTTCTCGTCGACAATCCTCACGCCGATGTTGCCCTGATCGTCCAGCGCGAGCACCGCCGGAGAGATCCGATGGGCGCTCAGGGTCGCCACCGGAATTGCGATGTCCGCGGTGACGCCGCTGCGAAGCGCATAGTTGGGATTTGGCGCCTCGATTTCCACGCGATAGGTGCGGGTGGTCTCCTGGGCCACGTGCCCGATGTAGCGGATGCGTCCCTGAACCTTCTCACCCGTGAGCAGCGTTGCGCTCGCGGGTCCGTCGAGCTGCAAGCGGTTGACGTCGCGTTCGGAGACCTGCCCAACCAGGAGCATCGGGTCGTGGTCGACGACCGAAGCGCACTCGGTGCCGGTTTGGAGATAGTCGCCAATTTCCACCGGCTGCTCTTCGACGATGCCGTCGAAGGGTGCACGGATCTCGGTGTTTGCCAGATCGAGCTCGCGACGTTTGAGCATTGCTCGGGCTGCGGCGAGCTTTGCCTTGGCCGATGCGATGGCTGTCTCGGACTGATAACCCTGGCGCTTGAGCTTCAGCGATCCCTGATAAACGAGCTTCGCCTCCGCCACCGCTGCGCGCGCTTCGGTGAGCCGCGCCGGGCGGTCCTCCACTGCAATACGACAGAGAAGCTCGTCCGCTTCGACCAGCTGGCCTTTGAGCACCGGTAACTCTACGACGCGGCCGCTCGTTTCGGCGCGCACCCGGACCATACGATTCGATTCCGTGTGACCCCGCAGCGCTACCTCAGTGGTCTCGAGGGTGGCCCGCATCACCCGCGCGCGCACGCGGGTCGGCTCACGATCGTCCTGCATGGCGGTCATCTTGCTGCGCACCTCCGCCAAGCTGGGTGCTGGAGGAATCGGATCGTTGCCAAGCTGGCCGGAGAGGATCCATGCCACCACCAGCACGGCGATGCCCAGGGCGGTTATATAAGTAGCTCTCACGAAGGTTCCTGGTCCGTATGAGGAGAAGCCCGATATGTTACCTACGGTAACATATCGGGCACGCGATCACGACGCTCGGTTTCAGATGATGGCGAGCTGCCGGTCCGATTTGTTGACCTTACGCAAGGATGGTGCGGGGCACCGCGCCGCGGCGCCAGGATGCATTTGCCCGAAGGTTAGCTCAGGCGCTTGCGCTCGGCCGTGCCTTCACGCGCTCGAACCACGCCTGGATGTTGCTGCAGCCCTCGGGGATGGATTGCCCGACGCTCTGGAAGAAGTTCAGAAAGCAGTAGAGCAGCACATCGGCGAGGGTGAAGCGCTCGCCGCAGACGAATTCCTTCCCTTCGATCTGACCGTCCAGCCACTTAATGCGGTCCTGGGCGATGCGTTTCAACCCCTCGGAGGCCTCGGGCACCGTCACGATGCGGTCCTTGAACAGTGCGAGTCCTTCACCAAAGCGGAATCCATTGGCTCCCGGCTCGCAGATATTGAGGTCGATGCGGCGCGTCCACATGCGCGTCTCGGCCTTCTCCTCGGGGGTGGTGCCGATCAGGGGCTTAGCCGGGTTCTTGTCCTCGAGGTACTCGCAGATAACCGTGATCTCGGCGAGATGCGATCCGTCGTCGAGCACAAGGCACGGCAGCTGACCTGCGGGATTTTTCTCGAGGTAGGGCCCCTCACGGTTCTCCCCGGCCATCAGATCCACCTGCTCGGTAGGAAGCTCGATGCCTTTCTCGGCCATGAACATCCGCACCACGTGCGGGTTGGGTCCGACGGAATTCAGTAGTTTCATTTCTTTTCTCACTCCATATCGAGCGGATGCCCGAAGAGGCGGCATTTTAGGCAGTTGCCTGGCATCGCGCTAGAACGTCTTGCCCATCCGGATGTATGCCGCTCTATCCCCGCCCTCCGCCCAGCCCCCGCCCAGGTACAACGGGCCGAGGATCGTGTCGAAGCCGATGAACACGCTGCCTGCTATGCGCAGGTCTGCAAGGGACACATCGTCCTTGTCCTGCCACACCTCGCCCGCCTCCAGCGACATGCCGAGATAGGTTGGCAGAAACAGGCTCCTGACCATCTCACGCAGATAGATGGCGCGCCCGAGAAACATCTGCTGGCCGGTGAGCTGGTCCGGCTCGAGCCCGGATAGATTCAGGAAGCCACCGAGCTGAAATGCCTGCAGGAGCGGGGCCGTTCCGTCGTACACGCTGCCCCCCTTTGCGGCGAGGATCACGCGATGGCGACCGGTGTTGGCGGCGAACGCGCCGTCGAACTCGATGGCCTCGTAGGCTTCCTCGCCGCCGATTTTCGGGTCGGATCTGCGCCACTCGAATTTCCCGCGCAAACCGGATGCGGGAAAGAAGAGGCTGTCGAGCGTGTCCATGGAAAAGCGGAAGAACACGAGCCCCAGATCGTCGTCGATGTTGTTCAATATCGGATCACCCACGATTCGATTGGTGCCTGCAATGCCTTCGGTGATGCCAACGCGCATCTCGCCCCAGTTGGACAGTTCCGTTCCCACAGCGAGCGTTCCCGCGAGCTGACGTACGCGGTATTCCGCGACCAGATCTTCGTCCAGGTAGAGCCCATAGTTGTAGGCTCGGAATTGCACGCTGGGCGCGAGAAATCCGCCACCCAAGGCACTGAACGGCTGATAGAGCTCGGTGAGGAGCCGCGCGTCGGAACCCACTTCGATCTCCGAGCGCCACTCTGCGCCTGGCAGGTTGAGCTCGGTGGCCGTGATGCTCGCGCCTAATGAAAATCTCGTGCGCCCGGACAGGTCTCCGGCCATGTTGAGCCCCATACGCAAATAGTTGGGTCCCTCGGTCTTGCGTCTTGGCCTGACGCTCACGCCATCTGCTTCGGCGTCGTAGCTGACTTCCTCGAAGAGCGACAGTCCATAGGCACGACCAATGCTTTGCTCCAGCACGTTCACGTGAAGCTCGGGATCCGAGGGGATACGCATGGTGCGAAGGAGGAAACCCTTCTCGACCTTGCTTGCGTCGGCCACGATACGCAGCTCCTGGGTCGAGACGATGTCCGTAGATGCGCGCCTCAGCGGTTCGGTGTGTGCTGCGAAGTCCTCCTCGGACAGCGCGAGCCTCGCGAGCGCAGCCGCATGGACGGCGGTCGCATCGCGTCCGAGGGCGATCGTGTCCAGAGTCCTGGCAAAGTCGCCGGAGCTGATGTCGCCAAGCTTGGGTTTGATCAGGATATCGCCCGGGCGCAACATCTCGCGTCGTCTATCGGCATTCGTACGCGTCAGCATTCGGGTGAGCTGTCCCGTGATGTCGAGCAGCGACTGCAATTCGTCCTGGTCGGCGAGGGGCGTGCCGACGTCCACG
>JAPULC010000314.1 GCA_027295305.1 Gammaproteobacteria bacterium | reverse complement strand
GAACTGATCGTTGACGATCTCGTGATAGTTCATGATGGCGATCGGATAGGCGCGCACGTGACGCCCGAACACCAGGCCAAGCACCCGGTCTTCATCGCGGAGCCACGTGGCGGCGTCGCCTGCTCTCAGAAATGTGGGGTGGTCGACCGCCGGGATGCCGTCTTTCGGCGGGCCCCCGGACTTGATGTCGCGCTTGGGTAGCTCGCTGTTGCTGAGGTCGAAGCCGCCCTTACCCACCGCCGAGCCAGGCCAGGCCAACACCAACGCGATCAAGAGCCCCGCCACCGTCCAGGCGGATGTCCTGACGCCGACTCTGACCGCAATCATGCTCACACCGCGCACGAGACCGTTCACGATTCGACCCACCCGGCGGAGCTTGGTTCCAGACCCTGCCGCGAAGCGCCGGGCCATGCGCCGGCGCTTGGTCACCGAGACAGCCGCTATTGCGGTTGCGGGACGATTCGAATGTAGGGTTTCGGTGACTGCCAGCCGTCCGGATATCTCTTGCGGGCCTCTTCGTCGGAAACCGCCGGCACGATGATCACGTCCTCGCCCTGTTTCCAGTTCACGGGCGTCGCGACCTGATGGGCTGCCGTGAGCTGGCACGAGTCAAGCAAACGCAGCACCTCGTCGAAGTTCCTCCCGGTGCTCATCGGATAAGTGAGCATCGCCTTGATGCGCTTGTCGGGACCGATCAGGAACACCGATCGCACGGTGGCATTATCGGCGGCGGTGCGCCCCTCGGAGCTATCCCCTGCTTCATCAGGCAACATGTCGTAGAGCTTGGCCACTTCGAGTCCCGGGTCACCGATCAACGGATAGTTCACCGCATGACCTTGCGTCTCCTCGATGTCCTTCACCCAGGCCTCGTGATCGGACACCGGGTCGACGCTCAGACCGATGACCTTGCAGTTGCGTTTGTCGAATTCCGGCTTGAGGCCTGCCATATAGCCGAGCTCGGTGGTGCAGACCGGCGTGAAGTCTTTCGGGTGGGAGAACAGAACCGCCCACCCATCGCCGATCCAGTCGTGGAAGTTGATCTCTCCTTCAGTGGTCGAAGTCGTGAAGTTCGGTGCTTCTGCGTTGATCCTCAGTGACATGACGTCCCCCCTCGGTCGTCGATCATTCAACGGCCGATGATTCTGCCACGATCCCCTTCACCTGACACCCCTCCAGGCGTTCTACAACACCCTTTGAAGTGGATGCATAGGCCGCGGGCATCGTTGCACAATGAGCCAGCGCAATGAGAGCTTCGATGTCCGAAAACACCCCAGGCGCCGTGCTCGACTTCTGGTTCGGTCCAATGCAGCACGGGTTCACGACCCACGACCGAGGCGAACTCTGGTTTCGAAGCACACCGGCGAACGATGCACACATTCGCGAGCGTTTCGAGACCCTCGTGCTCTCGGCCGCAGCGGGGGAGCTCGACGGATGGAAATCGATCCCTGAAGGACGCTTGGCACTCGTGATCCTGCTGGATCAATTGCCACGCAACATCTACCGCGGCACGGCACGCGCCTTCGATTTCGACCCGAAAGCCAGCGAGCTGGCCGAGGAGGGAATCGCGCGAGGGGACGATCTCGCGCTACCCCTCGAGCAGAGAGCATTCCTTTACCTGCCTCTAGAGCATCAGGAGTCGGCAGCGACACAGGAGCGCTGCGTCGCGCTCTACGAACGCCTGCGCGACGAGACACCGAAGGGATATCGCGAACGCACCGGAAACTACCTGCGCTTTGCGCAACAACATCGCGACGTGATTTTGCGCTTCGGGCGCTTTCCCCATCGCAACCGCGTGCTCGGCCGCCCGTCCACCGACGAGGAAGTGCGCTATCTCAGGGAAAGCCGGGGAAGCTTCGGGCAGTAGCAATGGCATCAATCTGCCTGAAACAGCTCCACGGGATTGCCTGAGGGATCTTCAGCCAGAATCTGAGCGCCCCCTGGACCTCGGGCCACATCGTTGCGCAACGTCACCCCCGCCTCGGTAAGTCGCGCGACCGCTTCGTCGATATCGTCGACTTCGACGACCACCCGATTCCATCCTCCGGGCGCTGGTGAGCGACCGTCTGGCATGTCCCGCGCGGCTGAGCTCGCCGGCCCGGAAAGCCACATCTGAAGATCGTCGCGTTTCAGAATTGCAAATGCCGGTCCCCACCGTTGCTGCACCTCGAACCCGAAATGCTCCGTGTAGAACGCCAACGCCGCATCGACGTCACGGACGAGATATCGAACGACAGCCATGACCTCACCTCCCAATCGCAATCATTGAGTTTCCAGACGGCGAATGCCAACGCCGCCATGGCCGGCGACGGCTCAGTCCGTCCCGAACGTTCCCTTGTACCCAAACGGCACACCAGGGGCAAACCGGCAGACGCCACGCGATCGCGGACAGCTTGCTTACCGATTCGTCGCGCCGCTATGATGGCGCCACGCCTAAGGGGTGGCTAAACGGCCTGAGACGCTCGCTCGCGCGAGTAGACCCTTTGAACCTGATCCGGTTAGAACCGGCGGAGGAATAGGTCTCGACCTACCTGCCAGAGCAACCTTCACGGGTCGCTCGATCGTCCGAACTCACCGGGTCTCTCAGCATTTTTTTGACTAGGGAGACTCACGCATGCGCATTCGTTCCAAGTGGTTCGCCGCCGCGCTTGGCGCCGCAACCATGACCATCCATCCAGCCATTGCGACTGCCGAGGAGGCCGCCGACAGCATCTCTGTCGCCATTCCCGAGATCATCGTGACGGCCGACTATCGGCGCCGCGCGATCAACGACGTGCCGCTGAGCTTGAGTGTCATCGACGAGGACGCCATCGCAAGACGCAACGCTCAACATCTCGAGGATCTGCTCGGAATGGTCCCGAATCTCAACTACTCCGGCGGCACGTCGCGCGCTCGTTTCTTTCAGATCCGCGGGGTCGGCGACCTCGAGCAGTTTGACGCGCCCCTCAATTCATCCGTTGGGGTCATCGTCGACAATGTCGACTTCAGTGGCGCGGCCACCATCGTGACATTGTTCGACGTCGAACAGGTGGAGGTGCTGCGCGGCCCGCAGGGAACACGCTATGGCGCCAACGCGCTGGCAGGGCTGATCAACGTCAAGACGAACGATCCGAGCGAGAGCTTCGAAGCGATGTTGCGCGCTGAGGCAGCCAATTACGATAGCTACGGGCTCGGGGGGGTAGTCTCTGGGCCTATCAATGAACGACTCCTCTATCGCATTGCCGCGCAGTCTTATCAGAGCGACGGTTTCATCGACAATACCTTCCTCAATCGCGAAGACACCAACGATCGAGACGAGCTGACACTGCGAGCGAAGCTCCGCTGGTACGCGACCGACGATCTCACGTTGGACTTACACGGTACACTCGTGGACGTGGACAACGGTTACGACGCGTTCTCTCTCGACAACGATCGCAACACGCGCTCCGACGAGCCGGGAACGGACTCGCAGAAGATGTACATGGTGGGCGTGAATACCCACTGGCACGCAGCGCCCGCCTTCGACGTGGAGGGCATCATCGGCTACGCCACGTCAGATATCGACTATGGATACGACGAGGATTGGACGTTCGTCGGCTTCCACCCGTTCGAATACAGCTCGACGGATTCCTATCAGCGCGATCGCGAAACGTTCAATGCGGAGATCAGGTTCATCTCCAACGAAGCAGGCCGCATCATCGGGGGCCGCGCTCACTGGGTGTTCGGTCTCTATGCAATCAATCAGGAAGTAGATCTAAAGCGCAACTACACCTTCCTGCCCGGCCCGTTCACGAGCGACTTCGACACACGACGCTTTGCCGTCTTCGGTCAGCTGGAAACGACACTCGACGATCGCTTCACGCTCACGACGGGGCTGCGCTGGGAGCACCGCAGCGCCGAGTACCACGATTCCGAAGCCGTGAACTTCGATCCCGACGAGAACCTGGTGGGGGGACGCGTGGTGCTCGACTACGTTCTCAACGCGAACACGATGCTATACGCGAGCATCTCCCGCGGATACAAAGCGGGTGGTTTCAATACGGACGGGACGCTGGATCCCGATCTACGTCCGTTCGACAGCGAGTTCCTCTGGAACTACGAGATCGGCCTTAAGGGCAGTTGGTTCGACAATCGCTTCGGCGCACGCGTGGCCGCCTTCTACATGGATCGCGACGATGTTCAGATCTCGAGCTCCGTCGTCAGGGTACGCCCGGACGGCAGCTCGGAGTTCATTGCGTTCACCGGCAACGCCGCGGAGGGCAACAACGCCGGGCTCGAGGTCGAGCTCGACTTTGCGCCCATCCCCGATCTCTTGCTGACTGCAAACGTGGGACTACTCGACAGCGAATACGTGGATTTCGTGAACTCGAGCGGAGAAGATCTCGGCGGGCGCGATCAGGCCCACGCTCCGAGCTATCAGTTCTACATCGCCGGCGAGTACGCATTTCTCGAGCACTTCTTCGCGCGCCTCGAAATCGAGGGCCGTGACGAGTTCTTCTACGCCGATCGGCACAACGAATCCTCGGATCCCTACGAGCTGGTGCACGCCTCCATCGGCTTCGAGCGAGGCCGTGTGCGGGCTACGCTTTGGGCCCGGAATCTCACCGACGAGAACTATCACGTGCGTGGATTCTTCTTCGGCAACGATCCCCGCAACGGTTACGTCGCCGAGAGCTACACGCAGCTGGGAGAGCCCCGGCGCATCGGTGGCACCGTCGCCCTGAGCATGTGACGGAAATCGGGGACAGTCCCTCAATAGCCCTTGTACGCGCCGTCGTCGAGCTTGAAATCGAGGCGGCTACTCATGGCCGGGACCACCACGTCCTCACCGTCGCGTACGGCTGGGCGATAGCGCCAGCTTCGCACCGCAGCGAGGGCACTTGCATCGAACACCCCTGGCGGCTCCGATTCCACCACCACGGGATCGAGGACCTCACCGATTTCGCTCACGCGATATTCCAACACGACGTAACCTTGCACGCCCCTTACCTTGGCTTGCGCTGGATAGATGGGATCGACGCCGGCGAGCCACTGGGCCGGGCGATCGCCGCTGGACAGGCACGCTGCAAGAAGCAAGGACGTCCCGAGCACGATGACTGCACGTCTCACGCAGCAAAATTTTCGTTCGCGCAACGTCACGCCGCCTCGCCGCCAACGAGCACCGGATACTGGCGTTGCGGTGCATCGCAGATGAGAGGCGCCTCGCCGTCGCGCAACATCACCGCGCCGTCCGCCGCGAACTGCACGATGTAGGCCTTGCGGACGGTCCGGGTGATGTTCGGCCCTGTGCGGTGCGGCGTCAGACTGGAAAAGACCGCAATGCTGCCCGCCTTCAAAGGTAATGCGCGCGCCCCCTCGGGAGACTCCAGACATTGATAGCCGAACTCGGTGGGCCAGTGACGAAGCGTGCCAAGCTTGTGTAACCCCGGGACCACCCACGGGCAGCCGTTATCCAATGTCGCGTCGGTGAGCGCAAGCCAGCATGTCAGATATTGCTGCGGTTCGATGTACGTGTAGCCGTTGTCCTGATGCCAGGGGAATTCCTGCGCAGCGCCGGGTTTCTTGTAGACCGACTGGTCCCAGTAGAGGCGCACGTCTGCGCCCATGAGATCGTGCACCAATCCTTGAAATACCCGCCCCTTCGAGAACTCTTTGAGATATTCCGAGCGGGTGACGAGATGCGGGCGAAACGTGATCTCCCCAGCGCGTGAAATTCCATGTCTGCCCTTGGGCTGGCGCTTGAGATAGGCCTCCGTTTCCGCCTCGAGCGGATCGATCTCCTCGAGCAAGCGTGCGACGGTCGCGGCGTCGAAAGCATTCTCCAAGACGAAGAATCCATCTTCGCGATAAGCGCTGGCCTGATCGGCGCTGACGAATCGATAGGGGCCCTGCGGCTGGCGCCAAACGAAGTCGCGATTCCTGGAATGGCTTTCGGTCGTCATGGTGGTACGGCAGAACACCGGCAACACGTTACTCTAACAAAGTATCCACGGAAGGTAATTGAACGTATCCTCGCTTGCGATGCCCAAGCGACAGAAAGTCATGGTGCTTTATCTCGCGAACTCGGCACTCGATTCGCGAGTCGTGGCATGGGCGCTCTACGACGGCACGGGCCAGCACAGACACATGGCTGGCGACGACGAGACACCACCCTACGAGACCGGACTCGACGCACTCGCCGACGGATGGCGTCTTCTTCAGATGTCGCCCCTCACCCCGGAGCCTTCGGGGGAGGAATTCGACACCTCTTACCTCAAATACGAATTCGTGTTCGAGCAGTTGATCGACATCGATGGTTGAGCGCGCACACCTGTTGAATTCCAGACAGATGGCATGCTTTGCAGCGCAAGGGTATCTGCGTTTCGACGCCCTCGTACCCGACGAGATCAATCGGCAGTTCATCGCGGAGGCGGGCCAGTTGGATGACAGTGCGTCACCGCGTGAGGCATACGCGAGACTCATGTCGACGAGCGAGATCCCCGCGATCCCTCCGGGCACATCTCTCGATTGCGCGTACGTACAGGGCTCGGCGATCGCGCGCATGCTGTCGCTACCGCAGGTGAGTGGTGCACTCGAGAGCCTCGTAGGACCGGGATGCGTGTTCGACCACCACTTCCTCCACGTTACCTTTTCCGCGAAGTTCCACGAAAACACCGGTCAAGCGCACGTATCCCAGCACACCCACCAGGATTCCACCATCGATCCGCGCCGCGCGTTCGACGTCCAGACCATGTACTTCCCGCACGCGGTTACCCAGGAGATGGGAGGCACACGATTCATTCCCGGCACTCATCTGCGCAAGGTCAGCGAAGCGGCGATTGGCCGCTATCAGAACATTCGAGGACAACAGCATGTGGTGTGTCCTGCCGGGACGCTGCTTTTCATGCACCACGGCATCTGGCATGGGGGCGGCCTCAACCGATCTTCCAGCGTGCGCTACATGTTCAAGATGCGACTGAATCCGACGGTCAGGCAATGTCGCCTCTGGAACACGGACGATCTAACGGATGAGGACTTTGCCCAGCGGCCTATATTCTTCCGTAAGGAGCGGCCGGACCCAGAGCACATTCACAGCATTCTGACCCGACCCGAGCCATGGTTCGAAAACGACACGGGACGTCTCGAGTACATCAACCGCATCAAGTTCTGGCGATTTCTCCTCGGCGATGAGACTTTCGATGCGGACTACTGGCTCACGCGAGTGGAGAACACGCCAGGGGAAGAAGTCGAGGGCTAGCTAGTTCCTCTGGCCCAGCGACCCGGACCGTTTTCACCTGGGAAACTTCACCTGCTGGGGGCCGATCTCGCGCTGGACTCGCGCAGCGATCTACCCATCGAATTCATGTCCCTCAAACGGTTTCTACACTAGGGTCCGTCCCTAATGTGGGCTGTCGGTTCCAAAACGCAAGGGCAGCTCGCTGTAGCCATACAGGAGATCCGACCGCAGGCGCACGCTGTCGCCCGATCCGGGCGCAATGCTGTCGAATCGATCCAGGAGCGAGTCCATCGCGAGTCTCGACTCCAATCGAGCCAGGGGTGCCCCGAGACAGAAATGCGCGCCGTAACCGAACGCAATGTGCCGTGAACGCTCACGCTGAATGATGAATCGGTCCGGCTCCTCGAACTCACTCTCGTCTCTATTGGCGGAGCCGAACGAGGTCAACACGGTGGCGTCTGCCGGAATCCCGACCCCGCCGAGTTGGGTGTCTCGCGTGGTCTTGCGAAAGACGAACTGCACGGGGCTCTCCAATCGCAGCGCCTCCTCGATGGCGTCTTCGAGGAGCGAGCGATCCTCGCGAAGCCGCGTCCACAGATGCGGTTCACGCGAAAGAATGCCAAGCAGATTGCCAAGCAGATTAGTCGTTGTTTCGTTGCCCGCGACGAGCAGCAACAGGCAGAACGAAACCACCTCCTGATCGCTGAGCGTCATATCTCGCTCTTCCGCCTTCAACACTGCGCTGATGAGATCATCGCTGGGTTGCTCGCGACGCTTCTCCACCTCCTTCAGGAAATACTGATACATCTTCCCTGCGGTACCCATGCGCTCCTCGTCCGTGGGTTGATCCAGCAACCCGGTAATCGCGTCGGACCAGCGCTTGAACTGCTCGCGATCTTCCTCGGCGACGCCGAGCAGCCAGGAGATCACCACAACCGGCAATGGGATGGTGAGTCTCTCTACGATCTCGACCTCCGAGTCTTCGAATGCCTCGATCAGCTGACGTGCCAACCGCCGAACGTCTCCTTCGAGGCTCTTGAGCCTGGTAGAAGTGAACGCACGGTTCACGAGAGTGCGAAGCTGCGTGTGCCGGGGCGGATCGTCCGAGATCAGTGGGAAGCGCACCAGGTCTCCCATCGCCCGCGACGAATAGGTCTCGTAGTCGCGCATCACCCGCATCACGTCGTCGAATCGCGATACGATCCAGGCCCTCATTCTCTCGTCGTAATAGACCGGCCAGCGCTCGCGCAGGTCCGTGTACAACACGTAGCGGTCGGTGTGCATCCCGTTGATGAAGTCGGGCTTCGGTTGAGCTGCCACGGGTCAAACCTCCGGATCCGAGATCCGTGTCCAGTTATCGAGATAGTAACCACCATCGGCAACGATAGCTGCGCCGTTGATACGACCGCATCCGTATCGACGGAAACTGAGTTCTGGTCCGGCAATTGCCGTCCCTGGCAATTTCCTCTTACGCGTCCGCAAACGCGGTGTGCAGAAGCTCCCATTTCCTTGCTTTTCCTGCAGCAGAGCTTTCGGAAAAGCGGAAACTGACGGGGCATCCATGCCCCGGAGCTAGTTTCCGGACGGAAACTAGCCAGAGTCCTTCACCGACCATCGACGTTTGATGGGCCGGCTGCCCGGCTGGCCCACGTTCTCCCAGAACACCCAGAGCGCCCGCTCGATCAGCAGCTCGAAGATGGGATCGGAGGCGTCGGAGGCACCGAAGGGAATGGCATCCACGACACCTTTGTGCTCCGCTGCGTCGTCGACAACCCTTCCCCTCCCCGCGATCTGGAATTCCTCGTCGTTCGCTCCCAGGAACGTATGCAGAACGTAGTCGCCGCGCTCACTCAGGTCCGCGCGCTTCGGCGTCGGGGCGCCCACGCTCAGATAGATGCCCTGGTTCGAAGAAGATGGGGCAGACCGGCGCGAGTCGCGGCTTGCCCGCAGCCGTCACAGTGGCGAGAAAGCCGATGGAGATGCCGTCTCCGCCGGGCACGAACAGGCGCGATCCCGCTTCTGCGAAGTCCGGCGCGCGCTGGATGAACCCTCGCCAGGGAATCACGACGATCGTCCTCCCTTTCGCGGGTTCTTCAAACCCGTTCCAAGCTTGTTGGTCACCTCACGCTTCACCCTGGCAGCCAGCACATCCTCGTGGGACTGAAGAAAATCAGCCACGGACTGCGCATCCCACCGCACCAACATTCGAAGGGCCCACGACAAGGCTTTCTCCACCATGTCATCGTGATCGTCGGCAAGCCGCGTGCAGACCTCCAAGGTTCGCCCAGGGTCGCCGGTCCCGCCGCCGGATTTCTTGTTGAGCGACACGGTGGCCACCAGCGCCGCTCGTCGCCACCAGCGATCGGGAGAGCGGGTCCAGCGAGCAACCACAGCGTTCGAGATCTGCCGGCGAAGCCAGGCAGGCCCCGCGATGTAGCCCCCGAACGTGTCGACATCGCCCCAGCTCCCCATGCCTTCTCCAAGTGCTTCGACATCCGCGGCCGCGAGACTCTCTATCGTTGCTCTGTGCGCATGGATCAGCTCATAGCCCATCCAGCGAACGCCTCCGCTGATCAAGCCTTCAGCCACGGCTCTGACAGCCGCAGGAGATTCCCCCCCGAGGCGTCGCGAGAGGTCCTGTCGCACGGGCCTCATGCTCGGCACGTTGCGTACGGGCAGCGCCCTCAAGCGTGCAATCGTAGCTCGAGCGAGCTCACGCGCCTCGGGTTGGTTCATTGCGCTTGCGCCGAGTTGACCTCGTGGGCGCCAGATCCGATGATCGCAGGCATGGCAGACTTCGATTCTTTCACAAAGCACGAACACAAAATCATTCACCATTACCGCGACCAGCTCAACCACGCCGAATCCGTTGAAGACGTGCGCAAGTTTTTCGTATACGCAGTGCGCGAATTGTGCGGGCTCGTGTTCGAGGATCGCGTGAACGTCGACTATGAGGACGTACAGCTGAAGCCGCAATCGGCGAGCGGCTTCACCATCTCGTCTCAATTGAAAAATCGTGCGGCATTTCGCGGCGCGTGGGGCTCGTCCGATCTCAAACACATCATCGGGCGCATGGCGGAGTCTGCGCGCCACCGATTTCGCCACCTCGAGACCTCCCCGGAGAAGACGCGCTCAAAGATCAAGGGGCACTGAGCGTTTGCGTGCGTTCAGGAGGTGTCATGCAGCGGCTCCACCCCCGTCGCTCCGCCGAGTCGCGGGAGCGAATCGTCAACGGCTACCCACTCCACTCGATCGCTGAAGTAGACATTGGCCTGCGGTTGCCGGTCGAGCTCTCCTTCCAGATTGGCCAGCACGACGTCGATGACGTCCGCGTGATGACTCGATTCACAGAAGAGCGAGCTCCCGCACTTGCGACAAAACGAACGTTTGCCGTGATCGGATGACTCAAAATGCGTGAGGAGATCCTCACCCGCGGTGAATCGAAATTGCTTCCGCGCAACCGCCACCCACGTGACGTAGCCCGCCCCGTGGGCTCGGCGGCACATGGAGCAATGACAATGCCCACACCACTGTGTCGGCAACGTGAACTCGAAGCGAACGCCATCGCAGAAACAGCAGCCGGAAATCGTGGTCGTAGCCATCGTGACGCCTCGCCCAATCTCACGCACGAAGTCTACCCTTGCGCGCCAGTCTCGGAAACACAATATGTTTCAGGGCGTTATGTCCGCCATGTATTAAAATAGGAGCGATGACGCTCTGGGATCCGACGTGCCGGAACATCACGATCTTCTCGAAGCCCTGAACCGCAACGCTCCCCTCGGCGAGAAGCTCGATGCCATCTTCGATGTGGTGGCTGCGCGCTATCCCTTTCTCGATCACATTGCCGTCGCCGTCTACGACCCCGAGGCGGAACATCTCACCACATTTGCTCAAGGGCCAAGGGAGCGGGAGGTTGCGCTTCGCTACAACACCGAGCTCGGACCCATCAAGGAGCTGTTGCAGCAGCAGAGGCCGCGACTTCTGGACGATCTGGAGGCGTTTGCGGCCCAGGGCCATCCCCACACGGCGCGAGCGGCAAAGCTCGGAATTCTCGCGAGCTATACCATGCCCATGTTCCTCGATGGCGCGCTCTTCGGTTTCATCTTCTTCAATGCCAAGAGAAAACGATGCTTCCGACCCGCGAGCCTCGAGGTCCTGGATGTTTTCGGCCATCTGATCTCGCTGATGGTCATCAACGAGCTCGCGTCCATCCGCACGCTGCTCGCCACCGTCCAGGCCGTACGAGACGAGGGTGACGGGGGCAACGTCGAAACGGGCGCCCACGTCGGCCGCACCGCGCACTACGCAAGGCTCATTGCGACTGAGCTGCGCGACGATTACGGCTTCGACGACGACTACATCGAGCACGTGTTTCTGTTCTCACCGCTGCACGACATCGGAAAGATCGCAATACCCGACAATGTTCTCCTGAAGCCAGGAAAACTTTCCGAGCGCGAGTTCCAGACCGTGAAAACTCACGTTGGCAAAGGGCGCGAAATCATCGACACAGTGCTCGATGCATTCGGGCTGTCCGGTGTCGAGCAAATCGACGTGCTGCGCAACATTGCACGCTTTCACCACGAAGCGATCGATGGATCGGGCTACCCCGAAGGGCTCAAGGGCGACGAGATCCCTATCGAGGCGCGCATCATGAGCGTGGCCGATGTGTTCGACGCCCTTACCAGTTCACGCCCATACAAGGAAGCATGGAGCAACCGCCAGGCCATCGACATGTTGCGCAAGCTCGCTGGCGTGAAGCTGGATGGTGACTGCGTCGAGGCACTGGCACGGAACCTCGAAAAGATCAGCGACATTCAGAGTCGCCTTGGGGCTGAGCGGTTCGGCTAAGCAGGGGCTTCATTGGGAAGGTCCCGTTTCGAGTATCTGCTTGGTTCACACGAAGGTTCCGTCATGGGCCGGCGGCGGCATCTGACGCCGACCTTACCGCCCCTTTTCGATAACCCGAAACGGCCGAGGCGCGAATTGGCAAGTTTTAGCGTGAATCCTGTCGTACTATTTGCGAGGGAGACCCATGCGTTGGTTCAATACACGAAGAATCAACATCGGGGGGCTTCACTCCATTGGGAAGGCGACCCCGGCTTCGACGCGTCTTCTTCGCGCCACCTCGCCGCAGATCGACTGCGCTGCTCTCGGAGACGCGAGTCGTTCGGGCGGCCGAAAAAAAACGATGAAGAACAAGGGAGACAACGATGGTTTTTTGGAAGATTTCCTTCTTGTTACTGATACTCGTTGGTTGCTCGGACGGTTCGGAACGTCCACAGGCTACCGAACGGAATGTGACGAGCGCTCCGGGCACACTGGACCGCACGGTCTTGCCGATTCCTGACCCCAAGTACCCCAAGATCACCGAGCTGGACGCACGCAAGGCAGACGCGCCGCCGCCGTTCTCGGTAACTCCTCCTGAAGGTGCGCCCAATATAGTGATCGTGCTCATCGACGACATCGGTTTCGGGGCCGCCGCAGGATTCGGTGGCGCCATCCGGACGCCGACGTTGGATCGCCTCGCGCAAGAAGGATTGCGCTACAACCAATTTCATACCACGGCCCTGTGCTCGCCCACCCGCATGGCGCTCCTGACCGGCCGCAATCATCACTCGGCCAACGCGGGTTCGGTCATGGAGATAGCAACAGCTTTTCAAGGCAACAGAGGTCAGCGTCCGCAGAGCGTTGCGCCCCTCCCCGAGATGCTGCGATTGAACGGCTACAGCACGGCAGCTTTCGGCAAGTACCACGAGACGGCGCCGTGGGAAGTGAGCGTATCCGGCCCGTTCGACCGCTGGCCGACGGGTTCGGGCTTCGATAAGTTCTATGGCTTCATCGGGGGTGAAACCAATCAGTTCGCGCCGGTCATCCACGATGGCACGACGCCGGTCGAGCCGTCCGACGATCCCGACTACCACTTCACCACCGATATGAC
>JAPULC010000313.1 GCA_027295305.1 Gammaproteobacteria bacterium | reverse complement strand
GGAGGGTTCGATGGTGGCCGAGGTGCACGCCGAGCCCGAAGATACCGCGATGTCGTTCAGAGCCATCATCAGCGCTTCGCTGTCCACGCCGCCAAACGACATGTTCAGATTTCCGGGGAGGCGCTGTTCCAGATCGCCGTTGACCTGCACTGACGGAAGCTGGGAGAGCCCACGGCACAGCTCTTCGCGAAGTCTCCGCACCCGCGCAAGCTCGTCGGCCATCTCCTCGCCGCAGATGCGACAGGCCTCCCCCATGCCGACGACCTGATGCGTGGGCAGCGTACCGGAACGCATGCCGCGCTCGTGTCCGCCGCCGTGGATCTGGGCAGTGATGCGCACCGGCGGGTTGCGCCGCACGTAGAGCACCCCCACGCCCTTCGGGCCGTACATCTTGTGGCCCGAGATCGACATGAGATCCACCTGCATGGCGTTGACGTCAATCGGGATCTTGCCCGCCGACTGGGCGGCGTCGACGTGAAAGAACACCTCTCGCCCGCGAGTGATGGCACCGATGGCGGCAATGTCGTTCAACACGCCAATTTCGTTGTTGGCGTGCATGATAGAGACGAGGATGGTGTCCTCGCGAATCGCCGCCGCTACCTTCGCAGGATCGATCTGACCATTCGGCTCGGGTGCGAGCAAGGTGATCTCGAATCCCTTCGTCGCAAGATACTTGCAAGTATCGAGCACTGCCTTGTGCTCGATCTCACTCGCGACGATGTGGCGACCACGACGCTGATGGAACTCCGCGACACCCTTGATGGCCAGATTGTCCGATTCGGTGGCGCCCGAGGTCCACACGATTTCCCGAGGATCAGCGCCGATGAGATCCGCCACGTGGCGACGTGCGTCCTCGACCGCCTCCTCGGCCTCCCAGCCGAATACATGGGAGTGGGAGGCAGGATTGCCGAACTTACCCTCGGTGAGCAGACATTCGCTCATGCGTTGCGCGACCCGGGGGTCCACCGGCGCGGTGGCAGAGTAGTCCAAATAGATGGGTGTTCTCATGGTACTGGTACGTCGAAACGGCTAGATGATGCGGGCGTCGATGCGTGGCGCTTGTTCCAGGGCAACGCGTTCCTGGCGCCGTTCCATGGCAACGCGTTCCTGGCGCCGCGCCACGGCCACGATCTCGCGCCGAGTGATGATCGAGGCGAGCGTGATGTCGGCTAGAAACTCTTGAATTTGAACGGACAGATCCGTCCATAGCTCGTGGGTGAGGCACGTATAGCCATCCTGGCAATCACCCGTGCCGCCGCAACGCGTGGCATCGATGTTCTCATCGACCGAGTGCACGACATCGGCAACGCTGATGGCATCACCCGGGCGGGCCAGCGCGTAGCCGCCCCCTGGCCCACGAACGCTGTGCACCAGATCGTGGCGCCTGAGCCGCCCGAACAACTGCTGCAGATAAGCCTGCGAGATTCCCTGACGCAACGCGATGTCCGCCACGCTCACTGGCCCCCCATGCTGGTGCAAAGCCACGTCGAGCATGGCCGTCACGGCATAGCGTCCTTTGGTCGTGAGCCGCATGAACCCCAACAACCCATCGATTGAAGAAGCAGTATGCAATACCTGACCATGGCGGTCTACTATTCCCCCTGGCCCGGAATCATCCGCTGCACTGCACTCAGAACACCCCGCAGAATCCCCACTTCGGTGGTATCGGGGCGGATCCGGCTCGCGAGCCGGCGCAGGCGCGCCATGACCTGCCGCGGATGGTCGGGATCGTGAAAACCGAGCTCCGTAAGCGTCTCTTCGAGGTGGGAATAGAGTGCTTCGAGCTCCTTGATGGTCGCCGGCGGTCGATCCCACTCGGGCTCACCGTCGGGATCGCTCCGCGAGGCGGCCTCCGCGGCGACGAACAGCTCATAGCACACCACCTGCACCGCCATCGCGACATTCAAGGATGCATATTCCGGCGACGCTGGAATGCGCAGGTGCCATTGACAGAGATTGAGCTCCTCGGTTGTGAGGCCGCGCGATTCGCGCCCGAAGACGATGGCGGTGCGCCCGCTCGCGCGCGTCGCTTCACTCAGCACCTCCTGGGCGGCTTGGTGAGGTTCGAGCACGGGCCATGGAATGCTCAGATGGCGTGCGCTCGCGCCAATCACCAGGCTGCAATCTTCCACTGCGCTAATGAGATCGCCCAACACCTGCGCGCGTTCCAGGATGTCGGCACCTCCCATCGCGCGCCACCTGGCCCTCGGATCCGGAAAGAGCTCTGGATTCACGAGCACTAGATCACTGAGGCCCATCGTCTTCATCGCGCGCGCTACCGCGCCGATGTTGCCCGGATGACTCGGCTCCACCAGGACGATACGAACCCCTCCCGCGAGTACGTCTTTTGCTACCATCACTCGCCTCTCGGACAGGACTATCTGACACCGTAATGCATCCCATGCTGTATATCGCGCTCCGGGCGGCGAGGCGCGCCGCACAGATCATTATCCGTGCAATGGACCGCGTGGATATTCTGTTCGTGGAGGAGAAGCAGAAGAACGATCTCGTCTCAGAGGTGGATCGCGCAGCCGAGGACGCGATCATCTATACCATCCAACGCGCCTACCCTGACCACGCGATCGTCGCGGAGGAGTCAGGCGAGAGCGGCGAAAGCGAATACACCTGGATCATCGATCCACTGGATGGGACCACGAACTTCCTCTACGGGATTCCACATTTCGCCGTCTCTATTGCAGTGCGTCACGGCGAGCGCATCGAGCAAGCGGTGGTGCTCGACCCAGTGCGCAACGAGGAGTTCACCGCAAGCCGCGGAGTGAGCGCTCAGCTCAACGGCAAACGCCTGCGCGTATCGAAACGCACACAGCTGGACTCGGCGGTGATCGGTACCGGTATTCCCTATCGCGCCGTGGCGGAAGATCTCGACGCCTACATGAAGATACTCGGCGCCCTCACCCGCAAATGCCGCGGCGTGCGTCGCGGGGGCGCCGCGGCCCTCGATCTGGCCTATGTCGCGGCCGGCCGCTTCGATGCGTACTTCGAAATCGGGCTCAAGCCCTGGGATATCGCGGCCGGAGCCCTCATCATCGAGGAGGCCGGTGGCATCATCAGCGACCTCACGGGACGCTCCCGCCACGTGGAAATCGGCAACGTGGCCTGCGGCAACCCCAAGTGCCACCGAGAGCTTCTGGCCATGCTCGAGCCCCACCTCACCGAACACCTCCGCACCGGCTGAGCCTCCCAA
>JAPULC010000312.1 GCA_027295305.1 Gammaproteobacteria bacterium | reverse complement strand
CACGTCCGAGCTTCTGATGTCTCCGCAATAGTGGGTACGCATAGGAAAAACGGCTGGAAAAGACTGCCTCGCGCAGTAGCTGAAATCCTAACACAAATCCAGTGGTTGGAGGTTGGGGGCTAGGCAGCTTTGTCGTCGTTGCCTTTCTTCTTCCCGGCTTCGCTCTTCCTCTCGCCTTTCTCGGAGGAGGAGGCCGCGGAGTCGTCTTTGGAGGAAGCCTCGCTCTTCGACGAATCTTTGGTCGATCCATCGCTTGCGGAGTCGCCGCTAGACGTCTCGCGCTCCGCGCGAGTGGACGTCTCGCGCTCCGCGTGAGTGGACGTCTCGCGCTCCGCATGAGCAGATTCTTCGCTCTTCGCGCTATCGGCCACGTTCCTCTTGTTGTCCGATTTGAAATCCGTCTCGTACCAGCCGCTGCCCTTCAGCCGGAAAGACACGCGCGAGACGAGCTTCTTGAGAGCCGATTCACCACACTCCGGACAGTCGGTCAGAACAGCTTCGCTCAACTTCTGCATGGTCTCGAACTGGTGAGCGCAGCTCTCGCATTGGTATTCGTAAATCGGCATGCTCGTAAGCTCATCTACTACGGAACGCACTCATATAGGGTTTGTGCGATAAAATTGCAAGCGCGCAATGTCCAAACTGTTCAGTTTGCAAGGTTTTTTGCTAGAAAATCCTTGCTAGGGTGGGCGCTATACGCTATAAAGCGCGCGCATGGCAAATGCCATATTTACCCGCTCTTTTGGGGATTCGCAAACACTCCCCGGACACCGCTGAGAAGGATTACCGATGGCCCGAAGACCCGCGAAGAAGAAGGCAGCTGCTAAGAGGAAAAAAGCACCCGCCAGAAAGACCGCCGCCAAGAGAAGACCCGCCAGAAAGAAACAAGCTGCACTGCCGAAGGTGCAGGGAGTCAAACAGAAGTTCACCAAGACCGGCATTCTCAATGAGATAGCAGAGAACACCGATCTGAGCCGCAAGCAGGTGCAGTCGGTTCTGGACGAGTTGGAGACGCTGATTCATCGTCACATCAAGAAGCGCTCGGTGGGCGAGTTCACGCTTCCCGGTCTTTTGAAGATTCGGCAGGTTCGACGTCCCGCGACCAAGCGGCGCATGGGCCGAAACCCGGCCACAGGCGAAGAGATCGTCATTGGCCCGAAGCCGGCCAGCACGCGCGTTCGCGTCACGGCGCTGAAGAAACTGAAGCAGATGGTCCTGTAGACTCGACCGGACGCTTCACCATAAGGGGAAGAGGACTCGGTTCTCTTCCTCCCTATTTGGTTCGTTCTCGGGTGTTTTCATGAGAGCCAGCCAGCTGTTGTTTCCTACCCTCCGCGAAACCCCGGCGGATGCCGAGACGGCCAGTCATCGGCTGATGCTGCGCGCCGCCTTGATCAGACAGGTGGCATCCGGGCTCTATACCTGGCTCCCCCTCGGACATCGCGTGGTCCAGAGAATCGAGTCCCTCGTCAGAGAGGAAATGGACGCCAGTGGCGCCCAGGAAGTGCTGATGCCCATCATGCAGCCGGGGGAGTTGTGGCACGAGAGCGGACGCTGGGCCAAGTACGGCCCCGAGCTTCTGCGCCTGAGCGATCGTCATGATCGCGACTTCTGCCTCGGGCCGACACACGAGGAAGTCATCATCCATCTCGTTCGCAACGAGGTTCACAGCTACAAACAGCTTCCCATCAACCTCTATCAGATCAACACGAAGTTTCGTGACGAGATTCGACCCAGGTTCGGTGTGCTTCGCGCGCGTGAGTTCAGAATGAAGGATGCCTACTCTTTCCACCTCGACCACGCATCATTCGTTGAGACCTACCAGGCAATGCACGCTTGCTACTCACGCATCCTCGAACGAATCGGACTCGACTTTCGCCCGGTCCTTGCCGACACCGGCAGCATCGGAGGATCGAGCTCCCACGAATTTCAGGTGCTCGCAGATTCCGGCGAAGACTTGATCGCGCTCTCCGATGCCAGCGACTATGCCGCCAACGTCGAAAAGGCTGAAGCGCTGGCACCGAAGGGCAAACTCGCCGCGCCCAAGGCGCAGCTTGCCCGTGTGCACACGCCGAATCAGCGCACGATAGCCGAGGTGGCCTCCTTCCTCGGGGTCGAGGCCCATGCCTCGGTGAAGACGCTGATCGTCTCGAGAAGCGAAGGTGGACTCGTCGCATTGGTGCTGCGAGGCGATCACGAACTGAACGAGATCAAGGCGAATGATCAACCCCTGGTCGCGGAACCGTTGCGTTTTGCAGACGAACGAGAGATTACGGAGGTCCTCGGCTGCTCACCGGGATCCATCGGACCCGTGGGACTCGACATCCCCGTCATCATCGATCGCTCCGCCGCTCATCTCGCCGACTTCGTGTGCGGCGCGAACGAAGACGACTACCATTACACCGGCGTCAACTGGGAGCGTGATACGCCGTTGCAAAACGATCGCCGCACCATCGCCGACATCAGAAACGTGGTCGAGGGCGACCCGAGTCCCGACGGGAAGGGACGCCTCGTGCTGCGCCGTGGCATCGAAGTCGGTCATATCTTTCAGCTCGGCACGCTCTACAGCGAATCGATGCAGGCGAAGGTGCTGGACGAGTCCGGAGCGTCTCGCCCTCTCATCATGGGCTGCTACGGATTCGGTACCACGCGTCTGGTAGGAGCAATCATCGAGCAATGTCATGACGATGCCGGCATCGTGTGGCCCGACGCCGTGGCGCCGTTCAGACTCGCCATCGTTGCGCTGAACTCAGAGCGTTCCCAGGCGGTGCGCGAACACTCCGAGCGCCTTTACGCTGAATGTCGTGACGCCGGCATCGACGTATTGCTCGACGATCGTGACGAGCGCCCGGGGGTGAAGTTTGCAGACATGGAGCTCATTGGCATTCCGCATCGCGTGGTGATCGGTGAGCGCGGCATCAAGGCTGGGCTCGTGGAATACAAACATCGCGCCAGCGAGAGCACCGAGGAGCTCGAGCTGGATGGAATCTTCGATGCGCTCAAGACGCGCCTTTGACAACACTCGTTTTGCCCTGGCGGGCATTGCCACCGTGACGATGCTCACCATGGCGCTGTCCATCGGCAATCAAGCGAGCGCAGCCGATCCTGCCCACGACCCCGAGCTCATAGCGCATCTCGCAGAGACCCTCGCAGAAACCGTCGTCAACCGCGATCGATACGACGCTCAGGTGTGGCTCTTCGGAGCGGGAGATTTGCTCGAGTTCTTCATCGACGATGACGCGCTTCGTCTCCACATACTTCGCACCGTCTATCACGAATCACACCAACAGCTCGTGGACCCCGCACTGGTGCTCGCCGTGATCGAGGTGGAGAGCAGCTTCGATCCGTATGCCGTCTCACGTTCGGGGGCACAGGGACTGATGCAGGTGATGCCGTTCTGGAAGCGCGAGCTCGGACGAAGCGAAGACAACCTGATCAAGGTGGACGTCAACGTCCGCTACGGCACCGCCATCCTCGCCTATTATCTTCAGGGATCGAACGGCGACCTGGTGCGAGCGCTCTCGAGATACAACGGCAGCGAAGGCAGGCTCGAATACCCCGAGCGGGTGCTCAAGGCGCTGCGCCGACGCTGGCAGTCAACGCGTTGACATGGTGCCTGGCACGATGTGCCGGGCACCACAATTAGGGGAAAATAATCGCTTCCAGCGATTCCCGCGTCTGTGGTCCCATGAGCTCGTGCGCAAGCGTTCCATCCGGGGCCACGATGAGGGTCACGGGCAACGCGCTTGGCGGGGTTGCGCCGAGGGAAGGACCCGGGTCGCTCTGCAGCACGGGAAACTCGATGCCCAGCTCTTCGG
>JAPULC010000311.1 GCA_027295305.1 Gammaproteobacteria bacterium | reverse complement strand
TGATGGCCGGGCGCTGGACAGACGTACCGGAGCTCGCGGACTGGCGAAGTCGGCTGGTGGATTGCCTGCTTCGCGAGGATACGGTCATCTTCTCCCACTTCATTGCCATCAACGTCGCCGTCGGCGAGGCCACGGCAGACGGCCGGGTCGTGTGCTTTCGCCCCAACAACGGCTCCATCACCATCATCGAGACTGATGGACACGCATTGTCGGTCGTCGAGCTCGGAGGGCAGGCCGACACCAGGGTGAATTGAGAACATCGCGGCGATCGAACATCGCGGCGATCGAACATCGTGCCGGGCACCGGTGCCTGGCACCCTTGGCATCCAAATCATTCGACATCGTGGCGAGATCCACCAACAGTTGGTCCTCTGTTGCACTATGGTCCGCCGGAAAGAGCCCATCCTAGCTGTACGCGAATATCCGAAGACGCCTCCACCAAGGCGTCCTTACAAGCCCCTGAATCCTCCGAACTAGTATCAAATATCCCATAGAATCAATGATATCGGTCAGTCTAAGCATCTGCACGGCGCCCCTGCAGGCAGCATCGTCCCTGCCGAACCCGGGTTTGGCACGCTTCCTGAATAGAGAGCCCCAAGGGGAAGGTTCGTATCAGACGATGACTGGACTAATCGACGTTTTCACACGCCACCGGATCGCCGCCAATCTGGCGATGATCATGATGACCCTCGCGGGGATGTGGGCGATCCGCAACATCACCACGCAACTCGACCCTGCGGTCGAATATCCTCAGGTCTGGATCTCCGTGGATTGGCCAGGCGCGAGCGCCGAGGACGTGGAGCAGCTGGTCACTGTGCCCATCGAGCAGGAGCTTCGGGGACTCACGCAGCTGAGCGAGATCCGCAGCACCAGCAAGAACGGCAATGCATTTCTATTCCTGGAATTCCGGCACGACTCCGACATGCAGCTGGCGCTGGATCAGGCGAAGCAGCGCGTCGCGAACGTGCGCAACCTGCCCCCCGACATCGAGCCGCCCCGCATCAGCCGCAACATCGACATGGAGGGCATCGCAAATGTGCTGGTCACGAGCAACGGCACCCTGCTCGAGCTCGTACCCCTGGTGCGGGAGTTCGAAACTCAGTTACGTGCGAGGGGAATAGAAGACATTCGTTTCAACGGACTTCCGGCCGAAGAGCTCGCCATCATGGTGCCGAGCCAACGCCTCGCCGAGCTTCACATGTCCCTCGACGAGCTGGCGGTGGAAATCGGGCGCCAGAGCCGCAATGTTCCCGCCGGAAGCATCGGTCGTGGCCACGGCTCCCGTCAGCTTCGCAGCGTCGATCAACAACGCGACAGCCTCGGTTTCGAGCATCTCAATCTGGCCGACGAAGGCCGCCTGATTCAGCTCGGCAGCATTGCGGAGATCGTACGGCGTCCCAAGGATCATCAGATCGAGGTAAAGCGCGACGGACGCCCTGCCATCGAGATGCGACTCCTGCGCAGAACCGAGACCGATGCGCTCACCACCGCGCAGGCGTTGCACGATTGGGCCGATGAGACCCGTCCGACGCTCCCCCAGGGCGTCGAGATCTACATCTTCAGCGAAGCATGGGTACTGTTGAGCGACCAGCTGACGCTGATCCTCAAGAACGGGCTCTCGGGCCTGGTGTTGGTCGTCATCACGCTCTTCGTGTTTCTCGGCGGGCGTGTCGGATGGTGGGTCACCATCGGCATTCCCATCAGTTTCCTGCTGGCCCTCGCGTTCTACTACGGCGTCTTTGGCGGAGGCATCAATATCCTTGCCCTGATCACCTTCATCATGGCGGTAGGCATCGTGGTGGACGATGCCATCGTGGTGGGAGAGGACGCGGCGACACAATATGAGCAGGGCAAGTCGCCCATCGACGCGGCCGTCGGAGGCGCCCGCAGAATGCTCACCCCGGTGATGACATCCTCACTGACCACCTTGGCCGCCTTCGTGCCACTGCTTCTCATCGGCGGACCCATGGGGGATCTGATTCTGACCATGCCCATGGTGTTGCTCTGCGTGATTCTCGCATCCCTGATCGAGTGCTTCCTGGTGCTGCCCGGACATCTCAAGGGCAGCTTCACGAAGATGCAACTGAGCCAACCGTCGCGCTTTCGTCAGCGCTTCGATGCCGCCTTCAGGCGTCTGCGCGAGGAGCGGTTTCGACCGTTGCTTCGCCGTGCCCTCGACTACCCCGGCGCGACTTTCTGTACAGCACTGATTGCAGTGCTGCTGGCGTCGGCCCTGGTGATATCAGGTCGCGTGAACGTCAACTTCATCACCGGCTTCTCGCTCGAATCACTGGAAGCACAGGTGGCGTTCTCGAGCAGTGCAAGCGAGGGCGATCAAGCCGCGTTCATAGGCCATCTCGAACGGACGCTGGCAACCACGACCGCTGAGATGGGCGATGAGAATGTCACGAGCTATCTCACCCGTTTCAACCTTGCGGAATTCAACAGAGAACGAAAGGAAGGCGCTCAGTACGCATCGCTGATCGTCGAGTACGGATTCGAAGAGGTGCGAAGCATTGAACCCACGGCGTTCGTCAATCGCTGGCGTGAGCTGGTGACACGTCCGCCCTATGTGGAGCAGCTCCACATGGGCGTCGCCGGCGGCGCGAATCATGGCCAACCCGACATCACGCTGGTCTTGCGGGGCAAGGATGTGCCGACGCTCAAGCAGGCCGCAGACGAGCTTGCCGATGCGCTCGCGGGATACGAAGGCGTGTCGAACGTCATCGACGATCTCCCCTACGGGCGCGAGCAACTGATCTTCGGTCTAACGCCGGAGGGGCGTGCGCTGGGCCTCACCACGACGAGTATTGGTCGCCAGCTTCGTGCCGCGTACAACGGCGAACGCATTCAGATCTTCAACCAGAACGAGACGGAGCTGGAAGTGCGCGTGATGCTTCCCGACGCCGAACGCGACAACCTGGCATCGCTCAAGCAATTCCCGGTGCTCTCGCCCGCCGGCACCATGGTTCCCCTCGGCACGGTGGCCACGCTGTCCCAACGGCGAGGCATCGACCTGATTCAGCACAACAACACCGAACTCGCCGTGCGCGTGAGCGCCAACGTGAATCCCGATGAGAACAGCCCACTCACCATCACGAGTCATCTGCAGGAAAACGCGCTCGCCGACATCCTGGACAAGTATGGGGTGTCGTTCGGACTCTCGGGCAAGTCGCAGTCCGATGCGATGATCCTGCGCACGATGGGACTCGGGGCCATTCTCACGCTGATCTTCATCTATCTGATTCTCGCCTGGGTCTTTGCTTCCTATTCGTGGCCACTCGCCATCATGATTGCCATTCCGTTCGGTCTGACGGGCGCCATTGCAGGTCACTGGATCATGGGCATGGAGATCGGTGCCATGTCGATGCTTGCGTTCTTCGCCCTCACGGGAATCGTGGTGAACGACTCCATCGTGCTGATCACGTTCTTCAAGCGCGACGTGGACAAGGGAGTTCCATATCGCGAAGCAATCGAGAACGCGGCGGTGTCACGGTTCCGTGCGGTGCTACTGACGTCGCTCACGACCATCGCAGGGCTGACACCGCTGATGTTCGAGACCTCGTCCCTCGCGATGTACATCGTACCCATCGCAGCCACGATCTGCTTCGGCCTCGCCTTTGCAACCCTGTTGGTGCTGTTCGTGGTGCCTGCACTCATCGTTCTGGCGGAGTCCGCAAAATACCGCCTCATCGCCCTCAGAGCATCGCTGCTGCACAAGCTGACGGTCCTCGAAGTGAAGGAAGAATCCCTGTCATGAACACCGCAACTCAAGGCTTCCGCAGCAGGCTGCAGAACCTCTCGCGCCGGCCCGGGGTGCGCCGTGCCGGACTCGGCATTGGGATACTCGCCGTTGGGCTCGCGCTCGTCATCGCGTTGATTGCGACCGGCCCCAAGGGCACGCCCGCTGAGCGCATCGAGAAAGCGTGGCCGGTCTCTACCATGATCGTGGAACCGAGAGCACTGTCGCCCACCATCACCGCCTTCGGCAGGGTCGAGGCGAATCACATCGCCAAGCTCCGAACCACAATAAGCGCGCCCGTGAAAGAGGTGCTGGTCAAGGAAGGACAGTGGGTTCATGCCGGCGATCTTCTGGTTGCACTCGAGCAAGTGGAGCTTCGGCTTCTTCTCGAGGGGCGCGAAGCGGAGCTCAAGCGCCGCACGGCGCTCCTGCGATCGATTCGCAACGACCAAGCACTGGCAGAGTCCCTCACGTCGCACGAGGAGGAGCTCAATCGCATCGCGCAGGAAAAGCTCGAGCGTCACGAAGAGATCTTCCGCAAGAAGATGCTGTCCGAAGCGCTCTTTGACGAGGTTCGCCAGCAAGCGAGCGAACGCTTCATCGCGCTTCAAAGTCACCGTGCGCGCGTAAAGGACTTTCCCAATCAGATCGCACAACACGAAGCCATGGTGGAGCAGGCGCGAATCACGGTCGAGCGCGCGGCCATCGACCTCGCTCAGAGCCGCATCGTTGCGCCGTTCGACGGGCCTGTGCTTTCAGTGCTCGTCGCGCCCGGCGATCGGACTACGAACGGCAGCACGTTGGTGGAAATCGCCGATGCCAGCGGGTTCGAGGTCCGCACCACGGTCACGGGCGATGCGAGCGCGTTGATGCGGCAGCACCTGGCAAACCATCGACCCGTCGTTGCGCGCAGCGGCGTCAACGGGCACACGCTGTTGCTCGAGCTCACGCGCCTCTCTGGAAACGTGAAGTCCGGGCAGAGCGGGCTGGACGCATTCTTTGCGCTGACCCAGACATCACCGCTTCCGGACATCGGCCGGGTATTGGATCTGCAAATCACGCTGCCACCGGAACCGCGGGCAATCGCGCTCCCGGTGCAATCCCTCTACGAGAACGACCGCGTCTATCGAGTCGAGGCGGGGCGCCTCGTTGGACTCGATGTAGAGCGCATCGGTGACTTCCTCACGCAAGACGGTGAGTACTGGGTGCTCGTGCGCTCATCCAAGCTGGCGGCGGGACACTCGATCATCACCACGCAACTGCCCAGAGCCATCTCGGGACTCAAGGTGGAGGCCATGCCACAGATCAACCAGACGAATCACAATATCTCGCGCACTGCGCTGGCGGAGCGCACGGAGAAATTGCCGGCGGGGTCGTGAGACCCAGGTTTTCCGCGGCGGGATGAGCTCGACCTTCCCCTGACCTGGCTTGCCCACAGCCTGTCACGAGCTCGTCCCGCCCTCTTCATCAACGGGCTGCGGTTCGCGTGCACAGTCAGCTCGCCGGGGGTTCGATCTGCTGATTGACTTGACGCTGCTCGTTCACCTGCGACTGCATCGGATGCTGTCTAGTTCAGCTCCGCACCGCCTGATCCCAAAGCGTGTGCGCTGCCGCACACGTTTGTGGCGACGGGCAATCTCCCAGCACACCGGGCAGATCTCCACAGATAGCTGGCTATCCATACAGCATCGTGACGGGCTCACCCACAATCACGATCTACGACGACGATGGCCAACCAAGCGGCGCTCACGGCGTCCTTCTCGACGTTCACCTACGAGCGCCACCGCCCAGAGCAGACGTTAGCGCGGATACCCGCCAGCGACCGTTCGCGGGGCCAAGCCGTATTGGCGCAATAGTCAACGGGCGCCAGAACTGGCGTCACTAGGATGCGGCCGATTGTGCAGGGGTATGCGGACGGGCGGATTGATTTAGACGCCCCGCCGCCAAAGACAAACAAGTCGGCCTTGAGGTATGCCCCGGGTTTTTGGCCGGGGATGATCCGAGGCGCGAGCATGGCGCCATAGTGCCGGCGTCGATCTGACGCCGCTCAGTCGGTGCATCCATGTGAGCGTAGCGATTGGTTTGTCGGGGTCAGTGCGGTCAGAGCCAACGCTTTCTTTTGTGGTTCGATGCGTCATATCTCTCCGCGACAGTTTTCTAATTGTTTCGAACATGCGCGGCGATTCGACCGGTTCGACGCTGACCCCATTGCAGCCGACTTCTCGTGCGGACGATCGCAAGCTAGGATGCGAACGGATGGCTCGTGTGCAGTTGGTCTGAAGATTTCTTGAGGCCTAGTTAATTCCATTAAATCAATCAGTTGGCGAATCGGACTATGTCTGACGAAGCTAGCGGAAGTGAATCCAGTGCATCGCGGCGCTTTATCGTGGC
>JAPULC010000310.1 GCA_027295305.1 Gammaproteobacteria bacterium | reverse complement strand
GGTATACACCGTCGCTGCTCGCGGGGAACACCTCCCTAACTGGAGGATGTAAATAGTCAAACGCGGACAGGGCCTCGACATCCAGCGAATCTGAGACACCCATCTGGGAGAAGTGAAATGAATACCGGACAACGCAGCCTTCTTGGCAACCTAAACCGCGGATTGATTCTCGTTCTGACGTTGACCGGTCTGCTGATGGATGGTTACCAGGGCTCCGTTCTGCCTTGCACGTTCGCGGTAATCGTCTGGTTGTGGCTGCCGCTGTGTACGCGGATCGAAGCGAACATCCTGAACAGGGTAGGAGCCAATCTAGGACACTCATCATCTTGAGTCGCAAGCCAATCTAGGACACCCATCATCTTGAGTCGCACACGGCAGGGCAGATCATGGGTTGCTGCAACATACTCATTACAATCAAGCAGCTTAGAACGCTGATGAATATCAACGCGGCGGCGGCGACGTAGAACAATCCCGCGAGGGACTAGAGGACGGATCTTCAATCATTTCGCAACTCAAATCTGTGCGGCGGAAGAGGCGAAGAAGGCGCGCCGCGGCACAGGCGAGGCGTCAGGTTCTAGGGACGGGCCCGAAACGAGCCGGACCAGGAACCCGAGAGCGGTCGGGGCCGTTGTCACGACCGCCCTCCCCGAGTTCACGCAAAACGCTCTCGCAGAGCGTAAACAACGTAGTCAGCTCTTCATCTGCGTCGATCTTTTCGTTGACTAAAAGATCGATGACCTCCGACTCGACCGCGAGGAGCTCGTCCCGCATCGTCTTCAGGTCATCGGTCCCCGCATGCGCCCTCGTGCGAATTTCCATGGCGCGCGCCAAATATTCATCGAGTCGATTCTTCCTGCGACGTTTGCTCCAATTCCGGATCGCAACCACTGACGTGGCAGTCGTCAGCAAAAGCGTCAACGTCAGTGCGATCACCTCGGCGTAACGTTCCAGAAAACCCGGTTCGTTTCGCGACATGTAACGCCGGGCACCCTCGTGTAGCGGGTACGAGAGCACGGGCGTCGATTCGTCGGCGACATGCGCGGCCAACGGCGTCACTGCGGCAAGCTGCGACCGGCTCTCCGTAAGGGCCTGGGCAACCCGATAGACAACATCTGCGTCCACGTGTGAGCTCGCCAACAGCATGGAATGGAGACCGACCGTTCGCGTTGGTCCCTGTTGCAGCCGCGGATACAGTCCTTGTGGAAGCTCAGACCGGAGAACATGCGGATATACCATCGACAGCGCACGCGAAAGTTCGCCATCTGCCCCACCGTCGAGGTCGTAGAGCCGACGTCCCTGGAGCTGTTTCTGGCTCTCCCTCGACAAGAGCCCACCCAGCACGAAGAAGACTTCGATCTCCGGTTCCCAGGGTGTATCAGTGAGATCAAGGGGCTGGGTAATTTCGAGATGTTCTGCGATCATCTCGAGAAAGTGACGAGCCGTGCCGTCGGGCGCTCCCGCATAGATGGGGCCGCTCTTCAGCAGCGTCGCCAGGTCAGGAGGCGTTCGTTCACTTCTATAAAGGACGTGGAGCACACTTGTGTACAAGGTCGTCACCGTGGTCACCCCGGCTCGCTCGGGGGCGCCGTTTTCGACGATCGCGAAGTGCGCGGTGCCAGCCTCCAACCGATTCAAGGTGTCGCTGAGCGAACTCTGACTCACAATCGTGACTTGTCGGTCGATTGCATCGCGCATGATCGGAGCGATGACTTTGCCGATGCTCGGGCCCGGCTCCTCCGCCGAAACGATGAGAACGTAAGCGTTGCGATCGCAACCCGCGGCGAATAGCCCGAGCCAGAACGATACGAGGGCGGCCCTCAGGAGAGCAGTGGGTGTCACGGATTCAACGCGCGCAGCTCGGCGTAGCGACGATCTGCCTTCAGTTTGTAGCTCACCGCGTCCTGATTCCAGATTACGCGTGCATTGGTGAATGCCGTCACCTCGAATAGATAGAGATGCCCGTCCTGGATCTGAAAGTTGGTGGCATCGGGGCAGACCAGGATACCCGCAGCCAACGCAGTGGCACAGTAACCGCTGTAGCGCGGTACGTAGCGTTCGGGATCAGCGAGAAATCGCTCGTGATT
Source organism: Gammaproteobacteria bacterium (assembly GCA_027295305.1). Taxonomy (GTDB): domain Bacteria; phylum Pseudomonadota; class Gammaproteobacteria; order Pseudomonadales; family Azotimanducaceae; genus JAPULC01. The sequence goes on along the minus strand of JAPULC010000310.1, from coordinate 4,119 downwards.
CGCGCGAGATACAAAGTAAAACGTCGCGCCGGCATGTTGCGCCGAGAACATCGAATCGCCGAGTTGGGGTCCCGAGGCCTCGAAATAGGTGGTCGGATCAAAACCGCTGAGCGAGACGCCATCGGTGTCGCAAACACGCGGGTTGAACTCGAGCGCTGAAGTTTCGCCTGACACGGCCGCCAGTGCGACGCCAACGAATACGAGAGCTAGGAGTCGGTACGCGCACATTTGGATCACGCCCTTGTTCGATCGTTCATAATACACCTCTGAATCGAGCGCCCGGTGCCGATCTGACGGCGACGACAGTGTGGCGGCGTGGCAAGCTCCATAAGGCCCCAAAGACCCTCTTACGGGAAATGGACCCCTTACGATCGCGTAGAGTTCCTCGGTGCCTCGAAGGGCCGCCGGAACCCACGATCCGCGGCTGCCGGCTACCGAACTCGAAATATCCGCGTAGCTCAAGGACATCGCGCTGCTGGCAGCTTTCGTGTCCCTGCTCGGCAAGGCACTCGGCAACGAGCGCACGGCCGAGGTATCGTGACACTTTCACTGACGGGTGCGGGGGTGTGCCCTGCCCCCGCTTTCTTTTGAACTGACAGCCCATTGAAATGAGACAGCATCGAGTGAGCATCAAACCGCAATCGGTGGAGCCGGACCTGATCGCGCTGATTGGGGAAGTGCGAAACTGTCAGATCTGTGCGGCGCACTTGCCCCATGGCGTGCGTCCCGTTGTCCAGGCGTCGCCGTCGGCCAGGATTATGATTGCAGGGCAGGCGCCGGGCCGTCGAGTCCATGAGACGGGTGTGCCGTTCGACGATCCGAGCGGCGACAGATTGCGCGCTTGGATGGGTGTCTCGCGGGACATCTTCTACGACCCCGAGCGTATTGCGATCCTACCGATGGGCTTCTGTTTCCCAGGCACCGGTAAGTCCGGCGACTTGCCACCGCGCGGGGAGTGCGCACCGAAGTGGCGGAAGCTGTTGCTCGATCGACTTCGGTGTGTCGAGCTGACTCTGGTCATCGGCCAGCACGCCCAGGCGTGGCATCTGCCCCGCCGTGGGCGAACCCTGACGGATACGGTGAAGTCCTGGCAGGACTATGCGCCCGACGTCATTCCCCTGCCCCATCCAAGCCCGCGGAACAATATCTGGCTGAGCAGAAACCCCTGGTTCGAGGAAACGCTGCAACCCTATGTGGCTGAACGCGTGAGAGCGGTTCTGGAGCGCTGAAGGTCAGCTCGCACGCGGGCAATGTCACCCCCGGAGCCCGTTCAGCTTTCGTTCATTTAGACCTTATTACCATGGTCCCCGTCGTCCCATCTGGGAACCGGGGATTCCATGAAACGCTTTCTGCTTGCCGTCTGCATCATCGCCAGCGCCCCGGTACGGGCCGATCACCCGCCGGTCCCCACGTCGCCTCAGACCTATTACGTCTATGCCGACGTGGTCGACGTCGATCCCATCATCAAGCACCGCATCGTGCGCACGCCGCGCGAGGTGTGCGAGCCCACCCGATACGCACACCACCATCACGACCACGACGCGCCGATCGATCGAGATTTCGAGCCAGGTCCCGGCCCTTCGATCATCGGTGGGTTGATCGGCGGCCTGATCGGGCATCAGTTCAGCCACGGTAAGAAGGCACTCACCATCGCCGCAGCCATTGCCGGCGCGTCTATTGCCAAAGCAACCGCGCGCCAGAATCGCAACGAGCGATATTCACGTCGCCACCAACGCACCGAGTGCCGAACGATCACGGACAAAGAACTCGTGAAGTCCACCGTAGGTTATCGCGTGACCTATGACTACCACGGTCGGCGCTTCGTCAAGGAAATGGATTCATACCCGGACGAGCAGATTCGCGTCCGGGTGCAGGTTTCGCCGGAGTTCTGAATGGATATTCAATCCCCTCCCACACCAGAAATTCCGTCAACGCTCAAGGAGAGTTCAATGCGACCGCGACACGCTTCTCTGATCCTATGCTCGCTGCTGTTGACCGGCATCGCCACGCACGCGGCGGCGAGCGACGGCGGCACCGGGCCGGTTATTCGCCTCTTCCCCACCACCGTGCTCGAGGACATTCGAGAAACCGGACAAGTGGCGGCGGAGATGGAGAACAGCTTGCAGGAAGTCATTCATCGCCTCGACATGCAGCAGCAGCTTTACGACGAAAGCCTCTGCCAGGGTGCCGAAGCCGATCCGGGGTGTGAACGCATCGCGAAGCAACTCGGGGCGACCTATCTCGACATGCTCGAGGTGATGACCGAACGTCTTCCCGAGATGGAGCGCGCAGTGGAGAGCACGCGCCGCAGTCTCGAGAAACGCCTGAAGAAAGAGCTGGGGCAGCGCACCACGCCGACCACCCTGCAGGAGCAGCTGCTCGGCGAGGAGAAGCAAGCGGCCCAGCAGAAGCGCCTTGCCCTGCGCGGACGCTCCGGCGTGCGCCTGTCCGACCGCTTCAAACAGTACTACAGCCTGGTGGCTACACATCAGAAAGGCTCTTCGCAATCCCTCGCGGTGCTGGCCGCCGACATCTACCTCGACATGGAAGAGGCGTCAAACCTCATCGCCGCGACGCAGCAGGAGATCAGCCGCGCCGCGTTGATGGAACAGCTGAATCAATCCTTCGGCCTCATCACGCCGGAGATGGCAGAGGTCGTGAACGGTGTGAAGAGCATTCTCTTCGGCGAGACCATTGAGAGCGGACCCATCGCGGCGCCCCCCTACATGGTGGGTCAAACCGAGTTCGAAAGCCCGCTCGACCTGTAAGGAGACAGACCATGCCCATCTTGAAGAAAACACAAGCCCTCATGCTCATCGTCGCGCTGGCTTTCGTGACGGGTTGTGAGCTCACACCCACCGCCGATTACTGCGCCGCGCAACTGTCCGGGAGTCTGCAATCGGCCATCAGCGATGCCGAGGAGCGCCTCGCCAACGGTTGCGAGTACCACTTCGACAATTACTTCGAGCAGCTCCTGGTTATCGCGGAGACCAATCCCGATCGCGACAACAAGCGCCTGTTCAGCGATCACCTGGTGCACGTGAGCGACATCGGGCTCATCAGCACGCGTCAGGCGAAGTTGCTCTACAACCGCTACTTCAACGTGAAGTTCGTGTCGCTCACGGGCGACTACAACACCTGTGCGCAAACGTGCCCGGTTCGTAGTCAGGTGATAGCGGACATGAAAGCGGAGCTCATGGACAAGGAGCTCGGGCTGCTTCATGCGAGTCAGGACCGGAAGAGCTTCTATCGTGCCGACAGGCTTCTGAAGGAGACCGAGCTCGTTCTCGAAGCCACGTGCCGCGCGTGCTCGAGCCAATGAAAACACGCACCTGGGGATTCGGCGTTGGCGCAGGCTTAGGCATCGTGCTTGCGATGCTGGCGCTCATGATCGTCGAGCCCACGGCCATGGTCTCCGAGAGCGAGACCGCGTTGGGCGGTTGGCTCGAAGTGAATCTCGGTCACTCGGTGTGGTTGTTCATTGGTGTGCTCACGCTATACGGGTTCAACCTGCATCGGCTGCAGGGGCTGCTTCGCGATACGCCGACCCAGAAAGACGTGGTCGAGCTCGATCAGCTGATCGATGTCTGGACCCATCTTTTCATCGGCATCGGGGTCATCTGGACGGCCATCGGTATGCGCAGCGCTCTCCAGTCTGCGCTGGGTGACCCCGGTGCCGCGCTGGTCGACACCGCGGGAAACGTCCTGCAAAAGCTCGTCGACGGCGGCATTCTGCTCGCACTCACCACTACCATTGTCGGCGCCATCGGTGGGTACCTCATGCGTCTCGTCAAGACGATGCTGGTCGGCGCCGCATTGCATGACTACTACGAATCCCTCGCAAGCGCCGAGACACGCGAGCTTCTGCTGACCCTGCAACGCATCGAGCAACGATTCATCGCCATCTCGGATGCGAGCGAGATGGCGCTCATTCATGGAGTTGGCGGCGATGCATAGCCAGTTTCATGCAAACACCGACAACGAGAGCCTGCAGACGGATGTCATGCGTTTCATGGCCATCATTGCGTTCTGCCTGATCGCGATTCTGACGCTGGTGAAAAATGTCGATGCACCGCCTCCCGTGATCGAACCGGTTGCCAACGTCCCGGAGCCGCCCGT
>JAPULC010000031.1 GCA_027295305.1 Gammaproteobacteria bacterium | reverse complement strand
GGAATTCTGTAGAGGCAGAGATACCAAGAGAAACAAAGGGACAGTCCCCTTTGGGGACAGGACGAGTTCCAGCCGAGGCGCCAGCAGGCGCAGTCCCTTAGCTAGTTCTTGTCCAGAAATTCGCCGTCCGGGCGAATTTCTTCCCACGCTTCGGCGAAATATATTCGCCTTCGTCTTGGTGGTCCACCACCGTGCTCCCAAAACCTTTGCTTTTGCTGCATGCTCTTCTTTAAGAGAGTCCGCAAAGAGCAGGTTTTGCTCAGGGCAGCCGCACGGCTGCCCCGGCATCCATGCACCGGATCGCTAGTTCGATCCAGAACGCTACGCATTCTGGACAGGAACTAGCTCGTGCTCCGCCGCGCGGTCACGATCCACAACGGGTCGGCGCCCTTCGGCGAGCGATCGAAGAACTCCGCTGGATCGAAGCTGCCCGCGAGGGTGCAATATGCCGCCACCAGGCGTATGCGCTCCGTCGGCTCGAGGGACCGAAACGCACGCACCGCCTTGGTGGGAAACAAGCGATGGGACATGGCAACTATCACCTGTCCCCCCGGGCGCAGCACGCGCCCTATGCCGCGGAACACTTCCACCGGGTGAATGAGATATTGAACGGAGACCGCAATCAGGACCGCGTCGAACTCCGCATCGCCGTATGGAAGCTCCGGCATCTCATTGAGATCGTGCACGACATGATCGTCGAGGCGCGAGTTCGCCATCAGCTCCTCCTCGTTCATTCCGAGGCCAGCCACGCGGGAGAATGCCCTCTCCGCGGGAAGATGCGACACCCATGAGGACATGAGATCGAGCACGCCGCCGCCCGCCTCGAGGCGCTCGACGTAAAAGCCGCTGAGTGCCTCGATGGTCTCGTCATCGATGTGGGTAACAAGACGAGGTGTTGCGTAGAAGAGGGCGTCTTCGCTCTCGTCTTCGCGCGAGAGCCATTGCCGCGGTAGCGAGAATTCGCTATCGGACATCTGTCATCGTTGGTCGGATCACACGTCCTCTAGCTGGCGCAGGAAGAGTCCCGGGGATTCTAAGATAATTATCGAGGTTGCACTTCAAACAGAGCAATCGATTGTCGAGCGGGACCGAAGCGCGATCCACCACAGGGCCGCGATAGTTCGGCAACGAAGACGCCGCACGTCATCTGTGAGATCGCGTGGCGAGTCGCTATCTGATCGCCACTTTCTTCATGCGGATGGATCTCAGAGCCTCGATGGCGGTCATCTCGTCGATGAATCCCGCGAGCGCGCGCAGCGCTTCGTCTCGGGATCCGTAGGGGCCGCGGTCGATGCCCTCGCGGGTGGCGAAATACCACTCGCTGTTGGTCATGAACAGTCGATCGGCACGGAAATAGTGCCTTTCACTCGCATCATCCTGACGCTGTCCCATGCAAAAAACCTCCACTGCAGGAACGCAGTGGAGAAACTATCAAAGGCAGGGTGGCGATAATGTGAGCAAGTCGCTAAACGGAGCAGCCCGGAGAATTGGCGACCGGTGAGTGCGCCCTGCGCGGAGCATCGCTCGACGCAACGCCTGGCACGTGCAAATGGCGGGGGCGGGTCGGGCGGATGATCGCATCGCGACAGGGGCCATCTCGGCTAACAGACCGTGTTTCACGAGCAGCTTGTTTCATCAACTAATTCAGCCGCTTAGCATGAAACCGAGCCGCCCTCGTGAACTCAGATCTAAGTGGTTTCGTCCAGCACGTCGCGCTTGCGCCGCTCCTCGCGCCGGCGATTGAAGGGCCAGCGCATGTTCGCCAGCACACCTCGACCGGGATTGCGGCGGCGATCGAACTCGGTTCGGCGCCGATCCTGAGTCGGCACTCTCGGATTGCGGACTGTGACCTCCTCGTCCGACATCGGCCTACATCCTCCTCGGCAGTTGTTCAGAGGCTACCTCAATTAGAGCACATATGTATCTAATTTACATGAGGAAATTTGGACATTGACCCTTCCTGATATACTCCGCATCCGCCGGGGCCGGCCGACCGACGTGCGGACCCGAAGCGCAATCTCGTCAGACGCAATCGAGGAGTCAACCGATGGCCGCCCAGTCGATGGAGGAGCTCGTCGCCCTCTGCAAGCGCCGTGGATTCATCTTCCAGGCGAGCGACATCTATGGCGGTCTTCAGGGCGTATACGATTACGGTCCCTTGGGGGTCGAGCTCAAGAACAATCTGAAAGCCGCGTGGTGGCGCGCGATGGTGTACGAGCGAGACGACGTGGAGGGTCTCGACGCCGCGATTCTCACCAACCGCGCAGTGCTCAAGTACTCGGGCCATGAAAACACGTTCTCTGATCCGCTCGTGGATTGCCGCAACTGCAAGAGCCGCTGGCGCGCCGATCACCTCCAAGACTCGAAGTGTCCGAGCTGTGGCTCCACCGACCTGACCGAGCCTCGCGCGTTCAACCTGATGTTCAAGACCCACATCGGGCCGGTCGAAGACGAGGAGTCCATCGCCTACCTGCGCCCGGAGACGGCGCAGTCGACGTTCGTGAATTTCAAGAATGTGCTCGATTCCACGTCGCGGCGGCTGCCTTTCGGCATCGCCCAGATCGGCAAGGCCTTTCGCAACGAGATCACCTGCCGCAACTTCATTTTCCGGGTGCGCGAGCTGGAGCAGATGGAGCTCGAGTACTTCGTCGAGCCCGGCTCCGACGAGGAGTGGCACTCTCGCTGGATCGAAATGCGCCTGGACTGGTGGGTGCGTCAGGGGTTGTCCGAGAACAATCTCAAGCTCGAACAGCACGCGAAAGAGGCGCTCTCGCACTACTCCAAAGCCACCACCGACATCATGTACCGCTTCCCCCACGGGCTCGAAGAGCTCGAGGGCATCGCGAATCGCACCGACTTCGATTTAGGCTCGCACACGCGAAACCAACAGGACTACGACATCCAGGCCAACGTCATTGAGAACCGGGAGTCCAACAGCAAGCTCGCGATCCAGGATCTCGCAACGAAGCAATGGATCGTGCCGTTTGTCATCGAACCCGCCGCCGGCGTAGACCGCGGCGTGCTCGCGCTCATGACCGAAGCCTATCGCATCGAGGAGCTCGAGAACGGATCCAAGCGCACCGTGCTCGGTCTCGCACCCCATCTCGCCCCGATCAAGGTGGCGGTTCTCTCGCTTCGACGAAACGTGCCGGAAATGGTCGAGAAGGCCAAGGAGATCAAGCGCACGCTTCAGTCACTGGGGCTTGGCCGCATCCTGTTCGAGGACACCGGCAACATCGGTAAGGGGTATCGACGCCACGACGAGGTGGGAACGCCCATCTGCGTAACCGTGGACTTCCAGACCATCCAGGAGGACGACACCGTCACCATTCGCGATCGGGACAGCATGACGCAGGAACGTCTTCCCGCGGCGGAGCTTTCCGAGTACGTGCGTACTTACTTCAGAACCGGCTGACGGCGAAGTAAGACAAATAGGTGACAGTCCCTTAATCAGAACCCCTTGCACGCAGCGCCGCGATCACTTCGTCGGTAATGTCGACGGTGGCGTCGAACCAAAGTAGATTCGCCGCCGCGGTCAGCACGAGCCTTGCACCCCGCTCTCGGGCAATCTCCGCCGCGTGGGGACGCACCTCGTTCAGAAACTCGCTCACTACCCCCGCCCGATATTGCTCGAGCTGCTTTTGCGCGGCGCGCTGAGTCTGCTTGAGCTGCTGATTTGCCTTCACCGTCGCCTGGGCGAGCTGCTGGCGCGCCTCGTCGTCGTCCCCCGCAGTCTGTTGAAGCGCTTCGAGCTGCTGCTGGAGCGACTGAGCGACCTCCAGGAGCTGACTCGTGAGCTGCTGGTTGGCTGAGACGATCCGTTGCTCGATCACATCTTCGCGCCCGAGCGCGCGCGCCACGGCATTGACGTCGACAATGGCGATGGCCACATTGTCTGCGCGCTCTCCGCTCTCACATCCGATCAATCCCGCCAGAGCAAAAGCCACAAGGATCAGGCGCCACGTCTCCATGTGCTCAAGTATAAAGCAAAGCGGCTGATTCAACCCTGCCGCCTAACCTGCTGTCTCGGGAACGCAGCTCGTATACGCCGCGCTAGATGTGCGACGGAGAAGTCCTGGTGCACTCGAACTCGTCCACGCAAGGCTTCCTCACACCTGCTAGCTCAATGGGATGGGAGTCTGTTGAAGCAACTCGGCAAGCATCTTTCACGCTCCCCCGGAGCATCCGATCGAGAAACCTCAACATACTTCACCGACTTTCACTATTCCTCTGCTTTTTTCCATCACCTCTTCATCAGCAGTTCCATATCAGGTGCTTTCATTGCGCCAACGAAGAACTTCTGCGTGCAACATGAACAACAATCTCACGCTTGCTCTGTTCCTCACTGTCCCGCTTCTCGCACAGGCTGAAGATCGTTTCATTTCGCTGCAGCTGACCGGCAATGAGGCGGCAATCAGCGCGACCGCTCTGCAAGCGAGCTTCGACGTCATCGTAACCGGCCTGATCGCTCGCACCCGACTGACTCAGCGCTTCGTGAACCAGCTCGATCAATGGGCGGAGGCGCGCTACGTGCTACCCCTTCCCGATGGCGCGGCGGTGGACCGTCTGCAGATCCTGGTTGGCGACACCGTCATCGCGGGCGCAGTCGTGGAGAAGGTCAAAGCGCAGACGATGTATCAGCACGCGAGACGCGACGGTAGGCGGGCGGCGGTAGTCCATCTGAGGCAGCCCAACGTCTTCGAGATGTTCGTTGCGAACATTCCCCCCGGCGAGGAAGTGGGCGTGGTGGTCGAGTTTCAACAGATCGTGACACTGCAAGACGGCCGTTATCGGTTGCGACTTCCCACCACGCTCACACCTCAATATGCACCCTCCTCGTCGGATGCTCGTGCGGTTGCATCGCATCGCGTGAGTGACACCACACTCGAGAACAGTCATCGACTCGAGGTCACGGTTGATCTTGCACCCGGTTTCCAGGTAGCCGAAATCGTGAGCACATCCCACTCCATCGAAGTGCGCGAGGCATCGGACCATCATCGCATCGAGCTCGGGCCTAGCGCGCGCATGGATCGAGACTTTCTGCTCGAGTGGCTGCCGACGCAGGTTGGCGACATTGAGCCGACGCCGTTCATCGAATCCTTTGATACCCACTACTACACCGCGACGCTCATCGCCGCCCCCGAGATGTTCCAGATCCAGGCCGAGCGTACGCGGGAACTCATTCTCGTTCTGGATCGATCCGGCTCCATGGCAGGTGCGCCCATGCGGCAGGCAAAGCACGCAATCACCCATGCCATCGAGCAACTGAACCCCAACGACCGCTTCAATGTCGTGCTCTTCTCGGATCGAGCAAACACCCTTTTTGACCGACCGCACCTTGCCGACGCGCACGCCAAATCCCAGGCGCTGACACTACTCGACAGCGTCGAGGCGAGTGGCGGCACGGAGATGAAGTCGGCATTGGAAGCCGCGCTATGGCAGCCGCGCAGCGGAAGCGGACTTCGCCAGATCATGTTCGTGACCGACGGAGCGGTTGCCAACGTCGACGCGTTGGGGGATTTCATCGCTAGGAACCTGGGGAACGCTCGGCTCTTTACGGTCGGCATCGGCAACTCACCTAATGCCTACTTCATGCGCCGGGCAGCCGAGCAAGGACGCGGCAGCTATACGTTCATCGCGGACCTCGGCAGCGTCGAAGACAAGATGCGATCGCTGTTCGATCGCATCGACCGGCCCGCGTTGACGGACATCGAGATTCGTTATTTCGATCGAATGGGCAACGAAGTGGAGGCTCATGCCTTCCCCGCCAAGACCCCGGACGTTTACGCTGGCGACAGCGTCATGCTGCTCGCACGCTTTCAAGTCGCACCCATCGCTGCACAGATCTCGGGACGCATCGGAGATACCTTCTGGCGTCAGGATCTCGACATTCGTCCGCGTGCGCGGAGCGGGTTGCGAGTGTCCTGGGCACGCAGGAAGCTCGAAGCGCTGGAACACGCCCAGCGCCGGGCGAGGGGCGAGGCTGACAAGCTCGAGCTGGCCCGGCGTATCATCGACCTTGCCATTCATCATCAGCTCACGTCGCGCTTCACGAGTCTGGTGGCAGTGGATCCGCGCCCTGCGCGCGCGCAACTCGAACCGAGCACGTCAGGCTGGATCGCCAACCTCGCACCGAGCGGCACGCGTTTTGCAACCGCGCGCACAGGCTCAGGTTGGCTGATGCTGGTACTCGCAGGCTTCGTGTGCCTGCTCCTGGCCATCAATCTGAAACGCTTCTCGGCGGTGATTGCGCCTTCTCTCTTTCGATGAACGCCACCCAAGAACGACACCTCCTGCGTCACGTTCTCACGATGGCACTCCTGATCACTGGTGGAGCATTGACACTGATGGGACTCAAGATACCGATCAAGGCCGCACTCGCGGATCTGCTTCTCGACGATGCCTGGCAGCATGCAGCGACGACGCGTCAGCTGGTAAAGCCATGGCCGTGGCTCGACAGCTACCCGGTGGCACGCCTGAAGATCCCACGACTCGGCGTGGATCAGATCATCCTCGCCGGCGATTCGGGAGCGGTCCTGGCCTTCGCACCTGGGCTCAACGATCACTTTGACGCGATGGGTATCGCCGTGATCAGCGGCCACCGCGACACGCACTTCAACTTCATGAAGAACCTCGACGAGGGCGATCTCCTAAGACTCGAGCGCTATGACGGCAACCGCTCGAGCTACGTGGTGAACCGGCTTTTCGTCGTGAATAGCAACTCGATTCAGATCGACACTTCCGGAGCCGGCCACCAGGCCCTGATTCTGATTACCTGCTGGCCCGTCGACTCCCCGGTTCCCGGCGGCGAGGAGCGCTGGGTGGTGGAAGCGGTTCGACTGCGTTGATGGGGCCAGACCCAGTCTGGCCCCATTTCTGCTGGCACTTCGGAAGCTTCCAGTGAACTATTGGTACATTCCGACGCCCCTGGATGATCGATGCGCCTCATCGAAATCGTAGAGACCTCGCACGACGTCTCCCAGACGCGGGCGCGACTGCGCAAGATTGAGCGCCTTGCACAATGTCTGGGGCAGATGCCCCCACAGGAAATTCTGATCGGGACCCGCTACCTCACCGGCAATCTACCTCAGGGGCGGATCGGCTTGGGACCGTCCATTCTGCGCAAGGTGCTTGCACGCACGCCCGCAGCAACACAGGCCTCGCTGGCTATCGCGGAGGTCGATCGAAGGTTTCGCGATCTCGCCGACACCCAAGGTGCAGGTTCGACAAGGCGCCGAGAGCAGGTCCTCGGGGAACTTTTCGCTCGAGCGACGGCCGACGAACAGCGCTTCCTCGTACGGCTGGTGGTGGGGGAACTTCGCCAAGGCGCATTGGAGGGCATCATGATAGAAGCGCTGGCCCGAGCGGCATCATGCGACCGCGCGCCCGTGCGTCGCGCCGTGATGGTATCGGGAGATCTCGCAACGGTCGCGCAGGCGCTTCTGAGCGAAGGCCATTCGGCGCTCGACCGATTTCGACTGCAGCTCATGACCCCCGTGCAGCCCATGCTCGCCCAAACTGCCGAGGACGTCCCCGAGACCCTGGAGAAGCTGAAGCACGCGATCTTCGAGCTGAAGATGGATGGCGTGCGTGTGCAGGTGCACAAGGATCGGAGCGTCGTTCGTGTGTTCACGCGCCGGCTCAACGACGTGTCCCAAGCCGTCCCCGAGGTGGTCGACGCGGTGAAGTCCATTCCGGCAACTCAGCTCATTCTGGACGGCGAGACCATCGCGCTGCGAGAGGACGCCCGCCCCTTTCCTTTTCAGACGACCATGCGTCGATTCGGACGCAAAACCGACGTCGAGGGTATGCGCACCGAACTGCCGCTCTCGGTCTACTTCTTCGACTGCCTGCACTTCGAAGGAGAAGATCTCATCGAGCGCAAGCTCGAGGAGCGACATGCGGCGATGGAAGATGCGCTGGCCGACGCCTTGATCATGCCCAAGATCGCAAGCTCCGATCCTATCGAGGCCGAGGCGTTTCTCGCCCGCGCACTCGAACAGGGCCACGAAGGCATCATGGCCAAGGCCCTCGATTCAACCTACGAAGCGGGCAACCGCGGCTCTGCATGGCTCAAGCTCAAAATGGCGCACTCCCTCGACCTGGTAGTGCTCGCAGCCGAGTGGGGCAGCGGACGACGCCGAGGATGGCTCAGCAACCTCCACCTCGGCGCGCGCGACGTGGATACGGGACAATTCGCGATGATCGGTAAGACGTTCAAGGGGCTCACCGACAAGACGCTTCAATGGCAGACAAAACGGCTCCTCGAGCTGGAGGTCGGCCGCAATGAGCACACCGTCTACGTCCGGCCCGAGCTCGTCGTCGAGATCGCGTGTAACGAGATTCAAGCGAGTTCGCGCTATGCTTCGGGTCTGGCGCTCAGATTTGCTCGCGTGAAGCGCTATCGCGCCGATAAGCAAACGCAAGACGCCGATACCATCGAGACGGTTCGAGCCATCTTTCAACGCACCGCAGATCCATCCGATGCCCGATATCACAGAGCTTGATCCACGTCTACGCGACAATGTGAGACTGTTAGGAGATCTTCTCGGCGAGGTCATCCTGGAAGATCGGGGCCCCGCGTTCTTCGATACCATCGAGCGGATCAGGGCGCTCGCGAAGGCGTGGAGAGCGGGAGATGCCGACGCCCTCACGCAAATGCAGGAAATCGTCAGTCGCCTTCGCGAGCCGGAGCTCGTGCACCTTGCACGGGCATTCCACCAGTTTCTGAATCTCTCGAACATTGCCGAGCAATTCCATCGCATCCGGGTATCGGCACCTCCGCGTGAGAGCATCGAGCGTACCCTCGCTACGTTGGATTCCGGCGCGCAGGCCGAACGACTCATCAGCGAGATCGACATCGAGCTGGTGCTCACGGCACATCCGACCGAGGTGATGCGCCGTACGTTGATTCAGAAATACGACGCTGTGGCCAGCACCCTCGCAAAGCTCGAGCGCGAGCCCGACAAACGAGACGCGCACAGCCTTGCACTCAAACGTGTGATTGCCGAAGCGTGGCACACCGACGAGATCCGCCACGAGCGGCCTTCTCCTCAGGATGAAGCCAAGTGGGGCTTCGCGGTAGTGGAACAGTCACTCTGGGATGCAGCGCCGCGTGTTGTGCGAGCCATAGAGGCGGCCACCGGCACGCGCCTGCCGGTGACATGCTGCCCGGTGCGCTTCGCCACCTGGATGGGTGGAGATCGTGACGGCAATCCGAATGTCACTGCCGACGTCACCCGTGAAATATTGATGCTCGCACGGTGGATGGCAGCGGATCTCTATCTACGCGACGTCGAGCAATTGAACGCGAGCTTGTCCATGCACGAAGCAGGCGCCACCGTGCGTAAAGTAGCAGGAGCAGATCGCGAACCTTATCGCGTTATTCTCAAGCAGGTGCGCGAGCGGCTGATACGCACTCGCGATTGGGCTGAACGGCTCGACATGGCTCCCCCCACCCATGAAGACGTTTATCTGCGAACCGAAGAGCTGCTGGCGCCCCTCGAGAGCTGCTACAACTCACTGGTCGACTGCGGCATGCAGACCATCGCAGACGGCGCACTGCTGGATACCCTGCGTCGCTTGGGGTGCTTCGGTGTTCATCTTCTCTCACTGGACATACGTCAGAGCAGCGATCGCCACACGGCGGTGATACGCGAGATCACGGATTGGCTCGGCATCAGCACTGGAAACAAGTCGTACACACAGTGGCCTGAACAAGAGAAGGTCGAGTGGCTTCTGAAGGAGCTGCAGAGCAGGCGACCGCTGTTTCCCAGCACCTGGCCCGTGACCGACGAATCTGCCGAGGTGCTCGCGACCTGCCGCGTGATCGCACGTGAAGGCGGCGTCGCCATCAAGCAGTACGTGATCTCGATGGCAAGCACGCCGTCCGACGTGCTCACCGTGATATTGCTCCTCAAGGCCTGCGGCGTGCGCGACAACATGAGGATCGTCCCACTGTTCGAGACACTCGATGATCTCGACAACGCCGCTGACTGCCTGGAGCAGCTTCTGGAGATCGACTGGTATCGCGACTACTGCAACGGATACCAACAGATCATGCTCGGGTATTCCGACTCGGCCAAGGATGCGGGTCAGCTGGCAGCCTCGTGGGCTCAGTATCGCGCCCAGGAGGCGATTGCGAACGTTGCTCGCGCGCACGATATCAAGCTCACCTTCTTTCACGGGCGCGGCGGCGCCGTGGGACGCGGTGGCGCACCTGCTCGCGAGGCAATCCTCTCGCAGCCGCCGGGATCGGTGGGCGGCAGCTTCCGTGTCACCGAGCAGGGGGAGATGATCCGCTGGACGCTGGGCCTCGCCGACACCGCATTGGAGACGCTCACCACCTATCTAACCGCAGTGCTCGAAGCGACCGTCTCACCACCCAAGCAGCCCGATGACACGTGGCGCGAATGCATGGACGTGCTGACGGAAATATCCACGAACGCTTACCGTGCCGTCGTTCGCGAGGATCCGGAATTTCTGGATCTGTTCCAGTCGCTCACGCCCCAGGCAGAGCTGGCAACCCTGGCGTTGGGCAGCCGTCCGGCACGTCGCCGTGAAGTCAATGACATCGATTCTCTGCGCGCGATCCCGTGGGTGTTTGCATGGACCCAGATACGTCTCATGCTTCCCGCGTGGCTCGGCACCGAAGCGGCGATGTCCCAGGCGAGCGACGCAGAAGAGGTGTTGCGGGACATGAGAAGCAGGTGGCCTTTCTTCCACATGCACATGGACATGCTGGAAATGGTGCTCGCAAAGGCGGATCCCGAGATAACGAAGCTCTACGAGCAGCGCCTTCTCATGGGCCGCCGACAACAACAGAGCGCGGGTGAGCTACGCGCTCGACTCGAGCGGCTGATCGCTCTCTATCTCGAGCTCAGCGGACAAGAGGAGCTGCTCCAACACAACGTCGCACTACAACAGGCGCTGTCAGTCAGGAATACCTATCTCGATCCACTGCATCTGCTTCAGGCGGAGTTGTTGGCGAAGACACGCGGGCGCTCGTCCGAGTCCATCGAGCAGGCGTTGAAGGTCACCATGGCTGGAATTGCGAGCGGACTCAGAAACACGGGCTAGCGGCCGGTCACTTTTTTCATGATGCGGCGGAACGTGAGATTGATGCGTTCGTCGACCTTTCTGCGCGTCTTTGCAATGCCGTGCTTCCAGGCGCGCTGGACACCGGGCTGCATGATCAACACATCGCCATCGCCGAGCTCGAGCTTCTCGCGATGCATGCCATCTTTCGACCTCCAGAGCATCACTCGAGTTGCGCCGAAGCTCACCGAACAGATGGGTGCCTGCGGGTCGAGGTCGCGCTCGTCGTCGCTGTGAAGACCCATGCTGTCGCTACCGTCACGGTAGAGAAGACAGAGCACCGAATTGAATTCGACCCCCGCGAGACGCGACAGCGCTTCACGAAGCTCGCTGAGTGCGGGGGTCCAGGGCTCGGGAATCCGATCTACGCCCGAGTAACGATAAAGCGCTCCCCGATCTCCACGGTACGAGGACAATCTCGGCGCGAGCAACGTCTTTCCGAACAGCTTGATCTCTTCGGACTGCCAGTCTATTTCGCTGCGAAGCAACTCGAAAAAGTGCCCACATTGCGACGTTGAAAAGTGGCCGGGCAGCTGCTCGAGGCCTTCGATCTTCATAATCTCAAAGTTGCGCGTGTCTCGCCGGGCGCGCACGCGAATCACACAAACCCCATCAACAACGCAAAAGCCCAGCCCACGAGCCCGATGCCCACCGCAACGCCCATCCAATGGCCTCGAGGAACGGTCTTCTCAATCAAAACGTACAACGCGAGCCCCATGATCCAATAGAGATTCATCACGCCGCCGTAGAAGAGCAAGGCCATCAGGAACCAGCAGCAACCGAGGCAATAGATTCCGTGCTCCACCCCCATGCGCAGCGCACCCCACTCGCCCCCATGCCAATGTTGAGTGATGTAGTGAATCGGCGAACGACAATGGCGCAGGCACGCATGCTTGAGCGGCGTGAGCTGCCAGAGTCCCGCGGCTAGCAGAATCGCGGCCCCAAGATAGACGCTGGTGCTCGTCATCATCCCCGACAACAGCGACATGCGCTCGAGGGTGAAATGCAGCGTCGTCGCGGCCAGGCTGAACGCTGCCCAGCACGCGAGATAACCGATGGTAAAGAAGCCGCTTCGTACGTACGGCAACGCGCGCTCGCGCTGGCGTCGATTCACCGCGGCGAAAATCAAAATCATTGGTGCGGCGCTCGGAAGCATCATGGCGATCATCATGATCCACCACATGAAGAACATGAGCACGGCGTACCCGGCGCTCCAAGTCGTCGGCTGCACCATCACCGCACCGATGCCGTTCATGGCGCCATCGCTCGTCATCGCCGACGACGTCATCTCCATCCCAGCGCCGAGCAGGATGTAGACCCAGGCAAGTGAGATGACACCAGCGAGCGCGATCACCACGATACGCCGATCGTTTCTTAGCGTTCGTTCCAGCGGAGTCCAGCCGTTCACGCCCCTCGTCGCCACGAGCTCACCTCTTCACCACCCCGCTTGCGGAATGTCGGAGAATGTTGAACTGGCCGTAGCCGTCCTGGATGTCGAGTGTGATGGCCCCATTCGCCTGGACGCTCGCGCTGCCAATCTCTGCCAACTCGAATTCGATACCATCGGGGATGTCGATTCGCACCCGATGCACCTCGCCATCGGGATTCACGATGGGTCGACCGGTAGACTCCACCATGCCGGGGATGACCACACGCGCGGTGCGGGCTTCGATGTCGCACTCGAACTCGATCGGCTCGAAGAGCACCTCGTGAACGGTGCTCGACATCGCGTGATAGACCCACCAGTGCGTCGCTGCCTCATCGGTCTCCTCGCCCTGCAGAATCTTCACGAGCGCATCGCGTTGACCCGAAGTCGCACGCACGTCGACGATGGCCTGCAGCTCACCGTTGCCTTCGAAGATCGGCCCCGGCCACGCATACAAGAGCGCGACGCAAAGGCCATCCAGCCTCAGGTCACCGAAATGTCCGCGCTCGATGCGAACCACTTCTAAGCCCCGACAGTTGCCGTGCGTGGGAAGCCCCTCGAACTGACAGGGACAACCGTAGCTGCAATTGCAGCTGCCGAACTCGACACCTTCCACATACCAATCGACGTTCGCCATTATCTACTCCGATCTATGCTTCTGGTGGGCGGTAGCGCCGGAGTTACGTCTCAGATCCGTATCGCGTCGATCGATTGACGGTCGAGGCCGACTTCGCGAAGCACGGCCTGCACCTCGTCCGATGAATAGATGTCGCCCAGCGGCCGGCCGTTGATGCTCAGCCGCCGTTGGACACTCTGGCTCTTTGAGACGATCTGAGAAAGTAAGAAATCATGATTCTCGACGCCCGCGCGAACCATCCTGACGACACCTTCAACGTCTTCGATCAAGGCGTATAAGTGAGCGAGCAAGATCGGTGACCTCTGCGGCTCGATCTTTGCAATTATATCCACGATCCGGTCTCGGTCGCCCTGCCGCGCATACACGGAGCAGGCTAGCGGCGAGTCCTGCATCCCTTTCGCGACGATCATCTCGTACGCCTCGTCAACACGGTCGCGTTCCGCCTTCGACAGCACCCACAACGCCCACGTGTTTTTGTGTTCGGGCTCGATCGAGAATAGCGTTTGCACCGTCCGGTCGACTTCGTCCCAGCGCTGGGCTGCAGCGTAGACTTGCAGCAGGAAAGTGTAAGACCCAACGGCATACGGATCGATTCGTTTCAGTTCCAATGCCGCAGCCTCGAGCGCATCGAAGTGACCGGACCAACTGAGCATGTAGCACAGTTGCGCCAGTAGTTCCGGTGACGCCGGGGCCTCTGATTGCAGCGCCTGCATCGCCGTTATCGCATCCTGGAGTCGGTACTCCAAATAGAGCTGGAGCCGCGCTCTGATTGCGCGGGCCATGAGCAAGTCGGCGTCAATCGCAAGGGCGGCATCGTTGAATTTCACGGCACGTTCCAGCGTCGCGCTCGACTGCTCGACGCCGAAAATACGTTGTGAGAGCGAAGCCCCCGCGGCAGCCGCGTAGGCCGACGCAAATCCCGGATCGTGATCGATGGCCTTCTCGTAATGACGCAGTGCGCGCACCGTGCCATCGTAGCTGAGGTGCCGCATCCTGGCGTGCCCGCGCAGCAACTCCTCGTAGGCTTCGGTCTTCGGCTGATACTCGCTCTGCGCGCTTCTGAGGGCCGTCGTCAGCTGGCTGGCGATCTCCAACGTGATCTCGTCCTGCAAAGCGAACAC
>JAPULC010000309.1 GCA_027295305.1 Gammaproteobacteria bacterium | reverse complement strand
AGGCACCCGAAATCTCACAGGTGACATCTTCGATGTTCCGGTCCCCGACCGTGGGTGGACGATCCAGCTGATTCAACGTCGGCGCCACAAACGACGTTCCCCAGGAAGCTCGCAGCGCGTCGGATGGCACCGGCTCGTAGCGCCATGCCAGCTTCGGGGCGAAGGAATCGAAGCCGTAGTCTTCGTTCGTGTAACGTCCTGCGATCTGCAAGTCCATCGCCCCGAACCGATCGTGATCGAGCAGCGGCACGGCAAACTCGAAGAACGCGGATGTCGTGCGCCGCTTGCCGTTGATGTCGGGAAGACAATCGCGTGTTGCCCACGAATCACAATCGTTCTGAATCTGGGGAACATCGGTCTCCTCCTCGTCGCGCATCCACTGACCTCCCAACGCCACGTCGAGGGGGCCTGCGGGCAACTGCCACAGCGTTCCGGTGAAGACGCCATCCACGATGTGTGCGGTGGACGTGAATTTCGTTTCCTGCTGCAGCGCGATCTCGGAGACCACCTCGCTCGTGTTGAATTCGGCCGCATCCTCCGGGGTGAGCACGTCGCCGCAGACACGATTCACGCATTGAAGCTGCGCGGTGGAGAACGGGTTCCAGAAGGCATCCCCATTGGGACCCAGCCCCCCCACCAGCTCGCCGTCGACGAGCCGCGGCGTAACCCCCGCAACGACCGCCGAAAAGGAATCCTGCACGGCATCCATCGTGGCCTCGCCATCGATGAACGTGTACCAGAGATTCCCCGTCCATCCGCTGTCCGCGATGTCGAAGTCCACTCCGCCGGAGAAGCGAAAGCTATTGGTCTCGACTCCGAGCGGCGAGGTGCCGTCACTTTGCACTCGCGTCGGCTGGCCCCTGGGTCCCTTGCTCACGGTACGAAGACCGAGCACCGGCACGTCCTCGTTGAAGGGAATTCCCGTTGCCGAATTGAACGGATCCGCCTCGAGCAACACCCGTGCACTGGTGTTCAGCTCGGCCCCCGGGTCCGCCAACCCATCACCGTCGAGATCCCGGTCCGGAATGCCGTTGCCGTTCCCATCCTGCGCAAACAACGTCTCGTTCAGCGTTGGATCGCCGAGCACCTCGTCCACCACGCCGTTGCCATTGCGATCGACAAAGGCTCGATAGGGATTCCCAGGGAGCTCACCGTTGAGGCGGCCGAGCTCGCTGAAGCGCCCACCCGGAAACGACGGCGATATTCTCGCATCCCGGTCCTGCACGCCGTAGAGAAATTCGCCGCGCAGCCGAACGTGGTCGTTGATCTCGTGCCCGACAAAGAGCGCCGCTTGCACCTCCCACATCGGGGAGACGTAATCCAGAAACTCCCCGAAGTCGAGGTGGCACCACGGCCCGAAACCACGTCGGCCGCTGAGGAAATTGCTCGGAGCCGCGAGACTGGTGGAACCGGTGTTGGCGGGATTTGCGCATCCCGGATCGGCCAGCGCCGCGGGCGGGCCGATGGCCACCTCATCGGCCGTGATGTTGCCGTCGCCATTTGCGTCGTTGGCGATACGGCTCGGCACGAGATAGGTCCCTGGATTTCCCTGGCTGGAAGTGGACCAACCGTCGACGAGGAACTCGGACTTGTCGAGCTGCTGCAAGCGGCTGCGATTTCGGTACTCCACCGCAGCCACCAGGGACGTCCTCGACCACTCGTGCCCGCCGATCCCCGAGAGCTGCCAGTCGTCATAGTCGAAATCGTCGTCGGTGAGTCCATAGGCCTCGAGCTTGAAGCCATCGAAGGTTCGATAGGGAATCGTGTTCACGACGCCTGAAACGGCATCGGTTCCGTAGAGTGCGGAGCCGCCGTCTCTCAGTATTTCAATCCGATCGATGGCGATCTGGGGATAGGAATCGTTGACGTTCGAATTACCTTCGAAGGTGTTCGCACGGCGGCTGTCCAGCAGATTCAACGTCGCCCGACTGCCTAGACCGCGCAAATCCGGGCGTGAGTCGTCGCCGGCCTGGAAAGTAAATCCCGTAGGATTGTCGAACGTGGCCGTGCCGTAGTTGTACGTGAGGTTACGGATCACGTCCCCCATATGGACCGATCCCTGCTCCTCGATATCGGAGGCGCTGATGATGTCCAGGGGAGAGGCGAGATTGAAATTGTCGCGACGGATGTAGCTGCCGGTGACGATGATCTCTTCCATCACCCTGCTGGTGTCGTCCTCGGCGACCGCCGCAGGCGTCCACCCAGTCATGCAGACCAGGCTGCAGGCGAGTGCGCCTATGCCGGTTGGAGATCCCCAAGATCGCATAGCCGATCCTCCCACCGCGCCATGCGTGCGTTGCTAGCAGGTTAAGCCTGAACATCCTCGCGGTGCAACCGGCGTCCGAGCGTGTGAGAGGCGCACGCCGCGCCGCCCGCCCGGCTTGGCTCAGTTTCCGAGTGTCATGCGCTGCTGAGCCGTGACCCACGCACCAACAGAATCGCGGCGATCGGCAACACGAGCGTAATGACCGTGACCGTGATCAGCAGCATCCCGAGCTCGCCATAGTCTGCCGGTATCGTCACGAGGCCCGTGTCGGTGTCCTTGACCTCTCGCGTGATGGTAAAAATCTGGTTGACGTACTTCGTTCCAAGCATGCTCGCCGAAAGCGCGAGGTTGGCGAACGAGGCCATCACGGCGAAGAAAGTGGCCTTGAGGTTTTCCGGTGCCGAGTTCGCGATCCACGCAAGCATCGGGATCATCGCGATCTGACCCAGGGGTGATTCGATCGCGGTGTCGATGATAGCGATGAAACGCGCGTCCACGACGCCACCGGTGAGCGCCGCCGTCCACTCGTGCAGGCCGTAAAACATGCCGACGATGGGCAACGAGAGCAAGGTGCTGACAAGCGTGAGGATCACGACGATGTAGGCAATGGATTTCTCCGCGAGGAATCGACGGAAGATGAACATGCCGGCCAGCGTCAGCCCGCCACCGATCAGCGCCAGTACACCCAGAAACTGTTGATCGAACGCGAGCACGTCGATCATCCACCACGTCTCGCCGGCGCCCGGGGTTGCGATCGCGCGATACGCAAAGATGATCACGGCCGTCCCAACGAGCGTCCTGCGCGCCTCGGGCTCGAGCACCTGCAACAGACGCCACATCAGAAAGAGCACGATTCCCATCGAGCCCACGAAGATGATTTCCTGGTTGAGAGGGAACTGACCAAGCCCCATGCCCACCGTGAAAACGACGAAAGCGAGGCTGCCCCCCAGGATCCACCAGTTGGCCTCGGTTTCCTCCCGGCGGCCCTCGACGAGCTCGCGCGCTTCCTCCAGGCCATAGCCGCGCGCCCGCAAGCGACCGATGTCGCGTCGCTTGATGTAGCTGGCAAGTGCAACGCCGAGAACCGAGACCACGGGTATGACCAGCGCCAACTGGTAGATCAACAGATAGATCGCGGCTTTCTCCGCCTGGGACATCGACTCCACGCCGCTGAAGAGATAGATGTTCACGAACGCCACCGTGGCGCCGCCCGCGATGACGGCAACACGACCCAACGTCTGCATGGTGGTGTGCATGAGACGCCGCAAATCCGGGTCCAGCGGTCGGCCGGCCTCGTCGACGCGTGGGACCGCCTCCACCGTCATCGCATCCGCCACGACGTCCTGCACCACGTAACCAATCGGCGCGAGCAGCACACTCAACACGTACCACGCACCCGTGGGCATGATGGCCCGCATCGCTTCGGTGGACCCAACGAGTCCGATCATGATCGCGAGACTTGCGGCGATGAGTCCGCCGCCGAGATACACCAGCGCGGATTTGTGGCGCCAGATCAAGTCGACGAGATGTCCAATCGGCATCTTCAGCACCCACGGGATGCCCACCCAGAAGCCCAACGCAGCGAGGAACTCCGCCGAGAGCCCGAGGTACTCCTTCACGAAGAAGGTGCCGACGATGGCCGACAGGCTCGATATGCCGTAGGCAACGTAGACCATCAACGGCGGCAGATAGGAAATCCGAACCTCGCGGCCGAGCTCGAGGATCGTGCGGTCGAACCAGCTATAGGTTCGGCTGAGGATCGCTGCCATGAAGGACCTCTAAAACCTCGAATCGGCTCCGCAATGTCGCCGTGGACCGGCTTTCAGGTCGGAAAAATTCCGTTTCATTTGTACAGAGACTCGACGGCGTGCGTCAGCAGCGCCTCGACCTTCTCCATTCCGGTCAGCGTGACTTCCTCGATCTGCTGCAACGTGATGGGGCCGGGTGCGCGTCCTGCGGCCGCATTCACCACCAGGCATACGGCGGCATAGCCAACTCCCATCTCGCGGGCCAGCGCAGCCTCCGGCATCCCGGTCATTCCGACCACATCACATCCGTCACGTTCCATGCGATCGATCTCGGCGCTCGTCTCGAGTCGCGGCCCCTGGGTGCAACCGTAGACGCCGTCCCGATGCACCGTGAGTTGCGCGACCTGTCCTGCCGCCTGGTTCAGGGCCGCGCGAAGGTCCGACGCATAAGGCTCGGTCATGTCCACGTGAATCACTCGGCCATCACCTCCGAAGGTATGCTTGCGGCCGTAGGTGTAGTCGATGATGTCGTGGGGAACCACAACGTCCCCCGAGCTGACGTCTCGCCGAATGGCGCCCACGGCATTCACCCCCACGATCGCATCACAACCCGATTCCACCAACGCGTGAATGTTGGCGCGGTAGTTGATCTCCTGGGGAAGCAATGCGTGCGGATTCCCATGTCTCGCCAGAAAGGTAACGGGGCGTATGCCCAAGCGTCCTTTCATCAGCGGCGCGGATGGGGAGCCGTAGGGCGTCGTTACTTCCAGCGCATCGTCCTTCGAGATGGTGGCGAGCGCGCCGAGCCCGGTGCCGCCAATGATGGCTAACGATCGATACGCCACATCTACTCCGCGAGGAACTCGGGGTCGACGGCGTAGATGTCCGGGAGATTGCGCCAGTACCCCTTGTAGTCCATCCCCCGACCGAAGAGGTAACGGTTCGGTGCATCGAGCGCCGTGAAATCGGCATGCGCCCCGGCCTCCCGGGGCACATCCTTCGCGACGAGCACCGCGGACAACGTCTGCGCTGCGCCGCGCTCGCGACTCCATGCGATCAAAGCGTTCAGGGTCCGACCCTCGTCGAGCACGTCGTCCACGATCAACACAGTGCGCCCCATCAGGCTCGTCTGCGGCATGCCGTGCCACTCGAGATGACTGCCGCGGGTTCGATCGTGGTAACGGCTGACGTGCACGTAGTCGAGCTCGAGCGGAAAGTCGAAACGCCGAAGAAGATCGGCGGTAAACGGCACACCACCCTTCATCACACACAGTATCAGCGGATTCTCGCCTGCGAGGCGTTGCGTCAACACGGAGGCGATCGCGTCCACTGCAGCGTCCACGATCTCCCGGGAGAACACGACGGAAGAGTGACGTCGCGCCGCGAGAATCTCTTCGAGGTTCGCGCCGCTCATGTCAGCCAGGCCTTCCCGTTTCAGGGGCCGCCTCGGGAGCCGCCTCGGGAGCCGCTTCAGATTCCAGTTCCGGCGACGCAAGCAGCAGCGTCTGAGTCGGGAACGCGATGGCCGCGCCGTGGGCCGCAATGATGTCGGCCACCTTCAGCAGAATCTCGTGCTTGATCTCGTGAAAGCGCACCCAGTTGGTGGTCTTCGTGAACGTGTAGATGAAGAAATCCAGCGACGATGCGCCGAAGACATTGAAGTTCACCATCAACGTTCGGTCGGTGTCGATTTCCGGATGCGCCTTCAGCATCTCGCGAATGCCGGTGAGCACAGCGTCGATCTTTCCGAGGTCGTCGTAGCGAAGCCCGATGGTCTCGTAGATGCGGCGATTCAGCATCCGTTGAGGATTTTCCACTGCAATGGTGGTGAACACCGAGTTCGGCACATAGAGCGGGCGCTGATCGAAGGTTCGGATCCGCGTCACGCGCCAACCGATCTCTTCCACCGTCCCCTCGATCTCCTTGTCCGGCGATCGAATCCAATCCCCCACAGCGAACGGGCGATCCATGTAGATCATCATCGCCCCGAAGAAATTCGCGAGTAGCTCCCGCGACGCAAATCCGACGGCAATGCCCCCGATGCCGCCAAAAGCGAGCACCCCCGCGATACTCACCCCCATGCTCTGCATCGCAGTGAGCACCGCGGTGATCACCACCGCTGCACGCACGAGCTTGCCGACGGCAGATGCCGTGGTCGGATCGACGGGCTTGTCGGAGTATCGCGAAGTGGTGACATGGTCCTCGATAAAACGCACGAAGCGTACCGCAAACATGGCCACCAGAAAGACGATGCCGATCTCGCGCGCCGGTTTGATGATCGCGAAGACTTCCGCACCGGCCTGCTGTCCCGCAATTTCCGCGGCCCACGAGATCCCAAGCACCCAGATGAGCCAGGTCAGTGGCTTACCCACAGCATGGATCAGCGCGTCGTCGTAGACGTTGCGGGTCTCCTCCAGGCGCGCCGCCAGTCGTGCGAGCAGCTTGCGCGCCACGTAGTTGGCGATGGCCGTTGCCAGAACGGTGGCGAAGACCTCGACGATCCAGCGTTGCTCGCCGAGGAGGTTGAGAGTCTGATCGATTAGCTCCATAGCGGCATCCTAAAAGAACCTGACGATCTCGAGCTGAATATAATCGTCCGACTGTAGAAAGGCGGACTTGTTATCAGGATCAAATCCGGAGTTCAAGACACTCGTGGAGTGGGCGCCTTGGAACACGCGCACCTCGAGGTTCGCTTGCCAGCGGGTGCCCACGCGGCGAGTTCCCTCCAGACTCAATATGTACTCACCGGTTTTGTGGTCGATGATCCAGCCAAACAACCCATTGGTGTCGCTGGGATCGTTGAGTGTCACCCGCAGGCCGAGCGCAATGTCGTGCTCGAGGATGGTGGGCGCATCGTCCCCACGACCATCGAATAGATACTCGGTCACGAGTCCCAGATCCACGCGGCTGTCGAACACACCGACAAACGTGCGCTCGAAGCCGAAGGCGGCAGCAGTGAATCTCTCGCCTTGCCCGGAGCGGGAATAGAGCTCGAGCTTCCCCGCCCACTGTCCGAAAATCGCCTGCGCATCGATGCTCGTCTGGTCGATCACATCGTAGAACGGCGCGAGCACGCGTTCACCATTCGGGCGCGTGGTTTCGAAAAGCCGAGGCTCGCGAGACGTTCCGTGGAAGTGGGCCACGCCAAACTCCAGCGGGCCCACGAGGTGAGACCAGCGCACGGCCGCGTCCGTGCGCGCACGCCCGGCGCCCGATTCGTACTCGGTTTCACGATCATCGACGACCAGAGGCAATCGCAGCCGTCCATCGGTTCCGGGAAACGTTCGCTCGCGAAATCCAGTGAGGACGAACACATCGAAGATCCCGAAGTCGCGCACCAGCGACAAGTGGACCATGGGCTGCCCGAGCTTGTCCTCGTCGTCGATGTTCTCCACACGGTCGGTCTGGTTGATGATGTCCACCACATGCTTGAACTCGGTGACGCCCCAGAACACCTTGAGCACACCCACATCGAGCTCCCACAGATCGGCAACATAGCTCCAGAAGAGCTCGCGCAGGTCACCGTGGGTGCGCTCGTCGTCCATGCTGTCGAGACGCAAGAACGGCACGACGCGCAGGCTTTGGCGTCCCCATTCGCGCTGGTACTCCGGCGTGAAGGAAACCGAGAGCTGCGTGCGATCCTGACCCTGGAAGCCCGTTTGGGGGAAATGACGAATTTGGGGGGCGAGCTCGAAATCGAACGTGGTCCGTGCATCTTCAGAGGGTGTAGCCCCACCGCCTTCGGCGGCCACGAGCCCACACGTGAGCGCAACCGCGAACAGGGGAATCCACCGCTGGATCAACGGACTCTGCGCAGGCTGTTGGTGCTGAAGTCCCGATTCTCGTCGAGCCCCGAGTCGAACCGATAGCCGTGCCAGTGCAGATCGGTGCTTCTACCCGTCTGATGATTCTCCATGAACATCCGCTCGGGACGCCAAAACTGGTCCTTGTATTTTACGTATCCATCCATCATGAGGGTCTTGAGCAGCGCATGCTTGCGGTCGTAGTACTCGATCTTCTGGACCCGATATTCCCGCTTGTCGATCCAGACCACCTGGCGCGTATAACCACTGAACCGATCGACCGGCGTGCGCTCGATGATGAAGCACGCGTGCCCGTCGAGCCGGGCCTCTTCGACGAAGCGGTAGCTGTATTTCTCGACTTCCTGTGAGGTCAGGTCCTCGTAGGCGAACTCGCTGCTCGCGAACGGTCCCGAGCGGTTGCTCGAGGCGATCTTCTTCACGCGCTTGAGCGCAGGAAGGTAGAGCCACTGATCGTCCGTGCCGATCTTGTGGGCGTATGAGAGCAGCGCCGTGCCGCGCTGATCCTTCGGCGAATCGAAGACGATGAGGCTCTTGTCGCCATCGCTCGCAGTCTCGATGATGCGAAAGCGCATCTCCCGCACGAACTCGTCGCCCAGCCGGTTGCGATTGATCATCGTCATCCCAACGAGGAGATCCCCCCAGCCCGAGTCGCGCCGATCGGCTTCCTCGGCGATGGCGAGCCCCAGCTCCTCCGGGGTGTCTGCGAGCACCGGCAGCGCCGGCACCAAGACTCCCAGGACGATCGCGCTTAACGCGGTTCCCGCAAAAGCCCGTGCGCCGATCAAGGCTCGGCACGTGCGGCCCTGCGCTGGGTCGCCGCGCACATCCCTGCGCTCACTCCCTCCAATCGCCCGTTGGGTGGCCATCGCGCCTCACCTCACTGGTAGCCACGGCCCCGTGGCACCTGCTTTTGTTTCTCTCTTTGCTGTCGAATCAGATGTCCTGGCCCCTATGGTTTGCGCCTGAGCGAAGTTGTCAAGAGGCAACATATGTATATAATCACAGCCACTGTATAAATCCCCAACCCCGCAGGAGTGCCAATGCAACAGCTGACGGCCAGGCAGAGTGAGGTTCTAGACCTGATTCGGCGTCACATCGAGGATACCGGATACCCCCCCACCCGTGCCGACATCGCCGACGAGCTCGGCTTCAAGAGCCCAAACGCCGCCGAGGAGCACCTCAAGGCCCTCGCCCGCAAGGGCGCCATCGAGATCGTGCCGGGCACCTCTCGCGGCATCCGCCTCCCCGACGGGCCCGGGCTACCCCTCGTGGGCCATGTGGCCGCCGGAAGCCCGATCCTTGCGGAAGAGCACATCGAGGATCGCATCCAGGTACCGCCCAGCTTGTTCAATCCCAGGGCGGATTACCTGCTGCGCGTCCACGGGCTATCCATGCGAGATGCCGGCATCCTCGAAGATGACCTTCTCGCGGTCCACAAGACCCACGAGGTTCGCAATGGCCAGATCGTCGTGGCGCGCATCGACGACGAGGTCACCGTCAAACGCCTCCAACGCACGCGCAGCCGCAGCCGTCTGCTTCTCCTCCCGGAGAACCCGGACTACGAACCCATCGAGGTCGACCTGAAATCGCAAGCGTTCGAGGTGGAGGGGATAGGCGTGGGGGTCATCAGAACCTGGGCATAGCCTCTCCGTAGGAGGGGCGTCTCGCCGCGATTCTGCCTCGCTTCAGCGACACGAGAGACACCGTAGGAGCGGCGTCTCGCCGCGATTGGCACATGGCGCAGGGCCGTCGGATCGCGGCTTAGCAGCCGCTCCTACGAACGATGGATCGATGGAGCTTGCGGGGCCATACAATCGCGGCTGGAAGCCGCTCCTACGAGGCCTCGTTCACGGAATTTCAGTTGGCGGCGACCTTGCGCTTCGGGGCGCGCTTCCGCTTGGCTTTTGCCCTCGGTTTGGCCTTGGCCTTGCGCTTTGGTTTCGGCTCCGTTACCTCTTCCACCCACTTTCCGTTCTTGTAAAACGCGCGCCACCCGGTCGGCTTGCCGTCGATTTCGCTCTGCACGTACTGCTGGGTCGTTTTGCGGCTATAGCGAATCACCGCCGCGTTGCCTTTCGGATCCTCTTCCGGGGCTTCCGTCAGATACTGGAATTTGGGATCGAGCTCGTTTGCGTGTGGCTTGATCTCCTTCACCAGAGGCGCACGCGTCTCGCGGTTCTTCGGGAAATGACACGCAGCCAGAAAGATTCCCGCAGCACCGTCACGCAGAACATAGGTGTCATCGACCTTCTCGCATTGGAGCTCGGGCATCGGCACCGGGTCTGCCCGTGGGGGCGCTGGCTGACCGTTGCGCAGCAGCTTACGGGTGTTCTTGCAGTTCTCGTTCGTGCAGCCGAAATACTTCCCGAAGCGGCCCGATTTCAGCTGCATGTCGGCACCGCACTTGTCGCACTCGATCACCGGACCGTCATAGCCTTTCAAGCGGAATTCGCCGTGCTCCACCTCGAAGCCCGCACAGTCGGGATTGTTCCCGCACACGTGAAGCTTGCGCTTCTCGTCCACGAGATAGCTGTCCATCGGCGTCGAGCAGATGGGGCACTTGTGTTTCGCACGCAGCAACTTCGACTCGCCTTCATCGTCGGACTCCACATCCACCGCCTCGTCGCCCGGGATGAGATTCACGGTGGTGGTGCAGCGCTCCTTCGCAGGCAGGCCGTATCCGGAGCAACCGAGAAAGACCCCCGTGCCACCGGTGCGCACCTGCATCGATCTGGCGCAGGTCGGGCAATCGATGTCTGTGTTGGTGGGCTCATTGGGCCGCATTCCGGTTTCCGGATCGCGGGCACGGGTGAGCTTGCTCGAGAAATCGGCGTAAAACGCGTCGAGCACCGACTTCCACTTCGCCTCCCCCTGCGCAATGGCGTCGAGCTCTTCTTCCATGCTCGCCGTGAAGCCGTAGTCCATCAGGTCCGGGAACGATTCGCTCAGACGATCGGTGACGAGCTCGCCGATCTTCTCCGCGTGAAAGCGCTTGTTCACGAGCGTCACATAGCCGCGATCCTGAATGGTCGAGATGATTGCAGCATAGGTTGACGGTCGACCGATGCCGCGCTTTTCCAGCTCGCGCACCAGGCTCGCCTCGCCGAAGCGTGGTGGGGGTTTCGTGAAGTGCTGAATGGGATCGAGCGCCACGACCTCGAGCTTCTCGCCGATCTCGAACGCGGGCAGGTTCTGATCTTCCTCTTTGCGCACCACAGGAGGCTGGACACGCGTATAACCATCGAAGCGTTGAATGCGCCCTCGAATCCGAAACTGGAATTCACCCGCTTCGACTACGAGCGTGCTGCTGGTGTACTCGGCGCGGGGCATCTGGCAGGCGACGAACTGACGCCAGATGAGCTCGTAGAGGCGTCGCGCATCCGCCTCCATGGCGCCAAGCGTTCGCGCCAGCACGGTCACGTTGGATGGACGAATCGCCTCGTGGGCCTCCTGTGCCTGCGCGCGACTCGAGTAGACGTTCGGCTTTTCCGGCACGTAGTTTTCACCGTACTCCTTGGCGATGTACTCGCGACACGTGCTCTGCGCATCGCCTGAGAGATTGGTGGAGTCGGTGCGCATGTAGGTGATGTGGCCAGCTTCATACAAACGCTGCGCGAGGGTCATCGTCTTGCGCACACTGAAGCCAAGGCGCGTACTCGCGGCCTGCTGAAGCGTCGAAGTGATGTACGGTGCACCAGGGCCTGTCGAGGTCGGCTTGTCCTCGCGCGAAGCCACAACGAAATCGCGTTCCCGCAATTTGGCGAGCACCTCGTCGACTCGCGCTTGATTGTCGGGACGAAAGTTCTCGTCGCCGTCCTTCATCAGCTGAAAGCGCGCCTGCACTGCTTCTTTACTTTCGCTACCCGCGAGGCCTTCGCCACGCGCAAGATCGGCGAACACTTCCCAATACTCTATCGGCACGAACGCACGAATTTCGCGCTCGCGCTCGACGATGAGCTTCACCGCTACCGATTGCACGCGCCCGGCGGAAAGATTGCGGGCCACCTTGGACCAGAGAAGCGGAGAAACCTCGTAGCCCACCACACGATCGAGAAACCGCCGCGCCTGTTGCGCGTGCACGCGTTTCTCATCTACCTTCGTGGGATTCGCAAAGGCTTCCTCGATGGCGCGCCGTGTTATCTCGTTGAACACGACGCGGTGATAGCGCGCAGGATCGCCGCCGATGATTTCCTTCAGATGCCACGCAATGGCTTCGCCTTCACGGTCGAGGTCTGTGGCGAGGTAGATGTTCTCCGAGTTCTTTGCGAGACGCTTGAGCTCGTTAACGACCTTTTCCTTACCGGGCAGAATCTCGTAACGCGCCTGCCACCCACGATCCGGATCGATGCCCATGCGCGCAATGAGCTGCTTGCGTGCTTTCTTCTTCTTGTGCGCTTCCTTGGCCTTCGGCGAGAGCTTGCGGGTCTTCGCTGCTTCCTTGGCGCGCGCCTTGGTGTCGATCTGCTTTGCACTGCCGCTCGTGGGCAAATCCCTGACGTGACCAACGCTGGATTTCACCAGGTAGTCTTTGCCGAGATAGCGGTTGATCGTCCGCGCCTTTGCGGGCGATTCAACGATTACTAGCGACTTGGCCATACTGCGGAACTCACTTCGACATCGATCCTCGAACCGAAAGGGCGCCATATATAAGGGCTGTCCCTAAGACGTGTCAACACTGCTAGTGCTGTTTCGGTGACACAACAATAGCCTTAATGTTGCACTGTGCCCCGCCCGCGACTGCACAGCTTTCAACCATCCTGCGCTCCACTCACTCGGTTTCAGTCTCGAGAAACTGCTTCTGAATCTCCTCCAGATCTCTCAAGAGTTCTGCCACGCGGTCGACGTTTTCGATATCTCCGATCTCGCGCCAATAGATCGACACGGCATCTCCGGCCGCCTCGAGCGCCACCGTATCGGCCGGCACGTTCGTCAGCACAGCGATGACGCGATCGACATATTCACTCCCTACATCCGGCCGCTCGTCTAACCACTTCCAGTTGGGGGGCAGATCCTCGCTCGAGCTCTCTGCGAGTCGCATCCGATCGATGCGCCATTGAGGAAGTGGACGCTCTGCGTAGATGCCCCTCAGCGGTAAACGATAGGCGATGCATGCACGTTTCACCTCTCGCCGGCGACCGGACGGCGTCACACGTTCGATGGCCGGTGCATCGGGGTCGGGCAATTGCACGAGCTGAACGACGAGCCCCGATTGCATCGCCCGATTTCTGAGCTTCGTCTGACGGCGTTGCGCAGACGTCGGAAGCACCCAGAAGATCGGTGCGATGGCAAGCAGAAGCACGCCGATGATGATTATCCAAGTCATCGATTTGCCGTTCATCGCGCGGATTTGCGCGTTCGTAACGGCCAGTAACAAAGCACATCACGACGTATTGTGCACGCTATGCTTTGTGTGTAATGTGCGCGCATCCTCCGTATTCGAACACTAGAGGAGGAAGGCACGGTGAGCCGTTACAAACATATACTGCTTGCAGTGGACCTCACGGAAGAGTCCAACGAAGTTGCGCAACAGGCGTCGGCTTTAGCGGATTCGTTCGATGCCGATCTCAGCATCGTGCATGTAATAGAACCGCTGAGTCTTGCCTACGGCGGCGACATCCCCATGGATCTTTCGAGTGTGCAGGATCAGATCCATGACCAGGCGAAGTCGCATCTGTCCGAGTTCGCCTCGTCGTTGGCAGTTCCGGCCGAGCGGCAGTATCTCATCTTCGGTCGACCAGAGAGCGAGATTCAACGCGTAGCGCAATGCAAGGATGCCGATCTCATCGTCGTTGGAAGCCATGGTCGACATGGTCTCGCGCTTCTCCTGGGCTCCACCGCCAACGGCGTTCTGCACGGCGCGACGTGCGACGTGCTGGCGGTTCGCGTCGGTCGCCAGGAAGCGCAAACGGAATAGACAGGGTTCCCCTTTAGCGGTATGAGGGGTCGAACCCAGATCAAGCCCGGGGCTCCAAATCGAGCCCTCCAGGCAGTCGCCGGCTTGCGCGCGAGCGCGTTCGCCCTCACGGTCGCTGTCACGATCGGAACCGCGATCCCCACCGCCCTCGGCGCCGAAAGCGCGCAGAAAGAGTCGCAAAGCCGCTTCGAGCAGCGTCGTTACTACCGCTCGGCCCTCAATCACCTCCGCGCCGGCCGCACCACCAGCTTTCGCCGTGAACGCGAGAAGCTGCGCGACTATCCCCTGCTCCCCTATCTGGATTATGCCGAAATGGTGCGACGCCTCTCGCAGATCAAACCTGCCGAGGTGCTCGAGTTTCGCGCCAGGTGGCAGGAGCAGTCGCCGATAGCCGATCGGTTGTACAGGGCGTGGCTCAGGAACCTGTCGAGGCACAATCATTGGCAGACCTACCGCGATTACTACGAGCCGAGCGGCAACGCCGAGCTCGCATGTCTGAACTTGCGCGCAATCTATCGAACCGGGGATAAAGAAGAAGCCCTCGAGGAGGTGCAGGATCTGTGGCTCGTGGGCCGCTCTCAGCCGAAGGCTTGTGACCCCTTGTTCGATGTGTGGGTTGCCGCCGGATACCTGAACGACAACGTCGTCTGGGAACGCATCCGCCTGGCCCTCGAAGGACGCAAGACCACCCTGGCCCGTTATCTGGTGCGCTATATGGAGCCCGGCACCCAGGGGCTTGCGCACGCATTCGTTCGGGTTCACCGCACACCGGATGCGCTGCGAACCACGCGCAACTACCGCGCCGATACCCCTCGCAATCGCGAGGTCGTCGCCCATGGCCTGAAACGTCTCGCAGCGCGCGACGCACCCCTGGCGCAGCAGCTCTGGCGGCACTATGGCCCCCGCCTCGAGTTCACTCCCGAGACCGCCCAGGCCATCGAAGATCGGATCCTGATTCAGAGCGCACGCCAGGACACGCTGGACCCTGAAGATGTGCTGGCCCTTCTGGAGGCCCCGGAACCTCCGAAGGTCGAGGTCTCTGAAGCCCTGGCACGTCATGCGATCCGGCGCCAGGCATGGGAAGCGGCGCAGCGGTGGCTCGAGGCACTGCCGGATGCAGTAGAAGAGCACCCCCGGTGGCAATACTGGCATGCGCGTGCCGAGCAGAGCCTCTCGCCCCAACAGCCAGCCAGCTCGTTCGATACCCACGGCTGGCCGCCCGAAGCAGGCGTCGAGTCGGATCTGATGCCGCCTGCGCCCACCGTGACCTCGTCGGTGCAGACGCTGCGGGCCCTGGCCGCGGATCGAGGCTACTACGGATACATGGCGGCCGATCGTCTCAATCTCCCCCCGAGACTCTCGGCAGAAGAGCTGCGCCTCGACCCGACGCTGGTGCGCACCGTCGAGCAGCGACCGGGCCTTCAGCGTGCACTCGAGCTATTCGTCATGGGCGATCTCACGAATGCGCGGCGCGAATGGCGTTTCACCACCCGCGCAATGTCGCCGGATGCACGGCTAGCCGCCGGCCAAGCCGCGATGCAATGGGGCTGGCACCGTCAGGCCATCCAATCGACCATCGACACGGCGCAGTGGGATCAGCTCGATCTACGTTTTCCGATGGCCTATCCCGAACTGATCCTGGTCCAGGCTCGCGCAGCGGACGTGGATCCAGGCTGGCTGTACGGCATCGCACGGCAGGAGAGCGCATTCATGCCGGATGCCCGCTCATCGGCTGGGGCCCTCGGACTGCTTCAGGTCATGCCTCGCACTGCACGCATCACTGCGCGCAAATATGGGATCCGGTACAAGCAAAGCCGCGATCTCCTCGACCCGGCGAAAAACGTCCGCATCGGCAGTATCTATCTGGGCGAGATGCTCGAGCGATTCGATCGCAATCGAGTGCTGGCATCGGCCGCCTACAATGCCGGCCCCAACCGAGTCGAACGCTGGCTCAAAACCATCCCTGCGAACCCGGCCGACATCTGGATCGAATCGATTCCACTTCGCGAAACACGCAACTACGTGCAGAACGTATTGGTCTTCGCCTACATCTACGGTGAGCGATTGGGCCTCGACCCGATGTTCCTCCAGGACCACGAACGCTGAGCGTTGTGGTCCGGCATCCCGGTGCCAGGCACCAGTGCCTGCCACCATCATCATTGCAGCGGAAGATCCGGGCGGCGGGGACCGCACTCCAGCACTTCCACCGCATCACCCAAGGTGAGGGTGCCCTCGCTCTCGTGGATCAGGTTCTGGCCGAACCAGACGTGCCTATCCGCGGCACGGTAGCGCGCCAGGGTTTCCGCAACGTCCGCTTCTCGCTCGCCGGTGCCCGGGTTGATGGTAGGCATCTGGCATCGCGAGCACGCCAACGCCACTCGAAATCGAACCGCGCCAATCTGGATCTGACGCCATTCGTCCTCCTCATGGGGAAGTGTGCCGCTCACCACCACGTTCGGGCGAAAGCGGGCCATCGTGACGTCGCGTCCGAGGCGCCGGCAGAACTCGTCGAGGGAGGCCTGAGAGATCAGCAGCAGGGGAAATCCGTCGGCCAGAGTGACCTCTTCGCCCTCGGCGCCGAAGGGTTTACGGATCTCCCGCTCACCTTCTTCCCCCTGAAACACCAGCCGACACGGCCTCCCGAGGAAGGACTCGAGCCAGCTCGCCGCCTCGTCACCGGCATCTCTCACGCGCACTCGATCCCCCCAGATCTGCACCACGGAGGCATTCAGATCGGGAATGTCCACCTCGAGCGACTCGCGATCAGGGGCTTCGAGAGCAAGACCACCGCCCGCACGAATCGTCGCGCCGAGATGCACCATGGACGATTCTTCCCGCGCGGTGATGAAAAGCCCCGCCGGATCCGCAAGCATCCACCGCCGATCCCCCACCGGGCCGCGCGAATCGAGTGCCAACGCATCCATCGAGTCCCCCGGCGCGGATTTGAGCGGATAGCGGTAGAGCCCTGAGACCTTGGCGGCCATGCGATACTCCTGCGTACGACGGGCTCTTCTACCATAAATGAGGTCCATAAATGGGATCTGACCCCATTTATCGACCCTCGCATATACTCGCCCCGATGATCGATATCGGCGCCAACCTGGTGAACACCGCATTTCGCAACGACCTGGACGCGGTGATCTCACGCGCCCGTGCGGCAGGCGTTCGTCACATCATCGTCACCGGCACCGATCTCGATTCCAGCCGGGCCGCCCACGCGCTCTGTGCACGTCACGAAGGCATGCTCTCTGCCACCGCCGGGATACATCCTCACGACGCCAAGGACGCGACCGACGCAACCCTCCAGGCGATTCTTGGACTCCTCGACCAGCCAGAGGTGCGCGCCGTGGGCGAGACCGGTCTCGACTTCAATCGCAACTATTCGCCCCGTGACATCCAGGAGCGCGTCTTCGAACAGCAACTCGAGCTCGCAGCCTCCACGGGCATGCCCGTATTCGTCCATGAGCGCGATACCGGCACCCGGCTCGCTGAGATCCTGGCGCGGCATCGCGCGCGGCTGAGCCATGTGGTGATTCACTGTTTCACCGGAACCGGCGAGATGCTCGAGCGCTTCCTCGACCTGGATTGCCACATCGGTATCACCGGATGGGTGTGCGATGAGCGGCGCGGTAGCGAGATTCAGGAGCTCGTGCCGCGGATACCCGAGGATCGGCTGATGATCGAGACGGATGCGCCGTTCCTGCTGCCCCGCACCATCGAGCCTCGACCGAAGGAGCGTCGCAACGAGCCCGCCCTTCTCGTCTGGGTGGCGCGCAAGATTGCGGCGCTTCGCGGCGAGTCGATTGATGCGGTGGCGGGCTACACCGAAGCCAACGCTCGCCGGTTCTTCCACCTCCCGTGACGGTAATGGTGCCAGGCACCATTACCTGGAAATCGTGCCTGGCACCATTTCCTCTAGGGGCCAATTCCTCTGGGGGCCCGCGATCTGCTATCAATCACGGCTCGGGCCGCTCCTACGCCAGACCCTCCAGCCAGCTCAATACATCCCGCTGCGTAAACGGCCAATCGATCTCCGCACCGCTCTCCGGCACCCGTACCACCGGAATGCGTTCGCCATAGCGCTCCATCAGCGCGTCGGACTCGGCGACGTCCACGGCCTCCAGCCAGCACCCCGCGAGCGACTCCATGGCCAACAGCATGGCCAACGCCTCGTCACACAAGTGACAGCCTTCGGTGGTCATCAGCTCCAAGCGCTTTGGAATCACTAGAGTTTGAATGAGATAATCGGGATCACCATTTTATCGCTGGCGAACGTCATGTCGGTCCGTTTCTTTGCCGCCAATCTGAGTCGCGACGCGGTGCGTGCATTCGATGCAGCGCCGATGCCGCCCTGGGCGCAAAGCGAGACCGGCCGCTGGCTCTGGCACCTGGACCTCGGGCCGATCGCTGCCGGGACGATCGTCATACCCAGCCTTACTATTTCGGACGGCGAGCCCTACGGCTTTCGCTTCGCTCTCGACACGCCGCACGGATGCGTGAGCCTCCCGGGCTTCGGCGATTTTTCCAGACCAACCAAACCTGTCGCCAACGACCACATCAGCACCCACATCGACTACTTCGGCGCGATCGCGAACATCGAGCAAGCGTTGCTCGTGCTCGAGGTCGAGAGTGTGGCAGCCCCCGAGCAGC
>JAPULC010000308.1 GCA_027295305.1 Gammaproteobacteria bacterium | reverse complement strand
ACACCCGCCGCGTTTTCCATGCTCTCGGATTACTACCCGCCGCGGGTGCGAGCCACCGTGCTCGCCATCTATTCCAGCGGCGTGTACATCGGTGCCGGCATTGGCATCTTCCTCGGCGGCGTCGTCCTCGATGCCTGGTCTTCTGCGTTTCCGGATCCGGCAGAAGCGCCGTTTGGTCTCAGGGGATGGCAAGCGGCGTTCATGGTGGTGGGGATTCCTGGCCTCTTCATGGCGCTCTGGGTCAGAACCTTGCGTGAACCCGTGCGCGGTCAGAGCGAAGGGATCGTGACGCCGCCTCACCCGAGCCCATTCAGGGAAGCATGGAACGAGCTCATCAATGTCCTGCCGCCGTTTACGTTGATCGGGCTCGTACGCTCGGGTGCCTCAGTGCGACTCATCGGCATCAATTTGGGCTTCGCCGCGCTGGTGGCATTCGCCGCGTACGTTCTGATCGAGCTGCTTGGCTCGCCTGCGCAATGGATTGCGCTCGGCATCGGTGTATACGCGACGTTTTCATGGAGCCAGACGCTGAAGCTTCGCGACCCACCCACATTTGCGATGATCTTCGGCAGCAAGGCCATGCGTTATCTAACGCTTGGATTTCCCTGCATCGCGTTCGTCGGATACGGCCTCGGATTCTGGGCGGCACCGTTCTTCATTCGCGTGCATGGCGTATCGGTCGCGGAGGTCGGCACGGTACTCGGCCTGTCGGCGGCGTTCGGCGGTTGGATGGGAGTGACGCTCGGCGGTGTTCTCGGAGATCGATTTAAGGACCGTACACCACTCGCTCGAATCTACGTTGGGCTTGCCGTGCCGATTCTCTCCATGCCATTTGGGGCGGTGATCCTGCTGGCGGAGAATATCTACGTTGCATACGTTGCCAATTTCTTTTTCGGAATCGTTTCTGCCATGTGGATCGGGCCGGCGGCCTCCACAGTGAACGACCTGGTGATGCCGCGCATGCGCGCCATTGCTTCTGCCTATTACATCCTCATGATCACGTTCATCGGTCTTGCGCTGGGTCCGTACGCCATAGGGCAGCTCAGCGATGCGTTGAATGTGGGGGGGATGGAAAGCGGCGAAGCGTTGCGCATGGCGATGCTCTCGTCACTGGTGCTGTTCGTTGGCGCTATCGTGTTTCTGTTGTTTGTGCTTCGTCACCTCGTGCCTGAGGAGGCGAGCCGACTCGAGCGGGCGCGTGCGGCCGGGGAGGAGATTGCATAACGGTTGTGGCTTCTCTGTGGGAGCGGCCTTAGCCGGGGGCGCCTAGCCGCGAATCATAGGGCTTGCAGATTTCAACGGTCGCGGCCAAAGCAGCCCCCACACCCAAGACGCCTCACTTCGGCCGAAATGTGCCAGGCACAATTTTTGTTCAGATCACGCGTTCCTTTCTCAGCGCTTCGATGGCATCTGCATCGTAACCAATCCCCTCGAGAATCTCGTCAGTCTGCTCGCCGAGCTCCGGCGGTGCGTTTCTGATCTCGAACGGTGTACTGCTGAGATTCACTGCCTGCCCCACCAGCTCGATGTCGCCGAGCTTCGGATGATGCACCGGCGCTGCCATTCCCAGATGCTGCACCTGCGGGTCGGCGAACACCTGATCGATTGAATAGATGGGACCGGCGGGCACAGCGGCCTCGTTGAACGCCTCGATCCATTCGTCGCTCGTGCGCGTTCGCGTGATCTCGTTGATCTCAGCATTCATTTCCTTGCGGTTGCGCGAGCGTGCGCCGCCGGTTGCGTAACGCTCGTCGGTCATCCAATCGTCGCGCCCCATCAGCTTGCAGAAGCGTTCGTAGATGGCTGCGCCGGTGGCGGCAATGTTGATGTGACCATCGCTCGTCTCGAATACCCCAGTGGGGATGGCCGTGGGATGGTCGTTGCCCGCCTGTTGGGGCACCTGCTTTTCCAGCAGCCAGCGTTCGGCCTGGAAATCGAGCATCGCGACCATGGCCTGCAGCAGCGAACATTGCACCCACTGTCCTTCGCCCGTCTGCGTGCGATGGAGCAGCGCCACCAGAATTCCAATGGCCGTATAGAGACCAGCGGAGAGATCGGCGACGGGAATACCCGCGCGCACGGGTCCCTGGCCAGGCAGTCCGGTGATCGACATCAGGCCGCCCATTCCCTGAGCAATCTGGTCGAAGCCGGGAAGGTGGCCTTTTGGGCCGTCCTGTCCGAAACCGGAGATGCTCCCATAGACGATGCCAGGGTTGATCTTCTTGACCGTTTCGTAGTCGATCTTCAGGCGGAACTTGACGTCCGGTCGATAATTCTCGACCACGACGTCTGCGTCCTTCACGAGGGTATTGAAGATCTCGAGTCCCTTTGGGTCCTTCAGATTGAGCGTCAGACTCTTCTTGTTGCGATGCAGGTTCTGAAAGTCCGAACCGTGCCGCGCGCCGAAGGCGTCGGGCGTGTCGCTCGGTTGCTCGATCTTGATGACATCTGCCCCCCAGTCCGCAAGTTGACGGACGGCCGTCGGCCCAGCGCGAACCCGTGTGAGGTCGAGAACGCGGATGTGGGAAAGAGGCAGTTGGCCCTGCGTCATGTGGCTCTCCCCGTGCCTTGAGGCAGTAGTTGGATCGTGTCAGAGTAACGTGAATGACTGGGTGGGAACAGCTGTGGAGCAGACGGGGGAGTTCCGAATCCGTGCCACCCGCAATGAGGTGTGGGAGGCGCTGAAAGACCCCGAGATTCTCGGTCGCTGCATTCCCGGCTGTGAGTCCATTGAAGTGGCGGAAAAGAATCGATTCGTCGCAACGGTGACTGCCAGGATCGGTCCGGTCAAAGCGCGCTTTCAGGGAGAGATCACGCTGTCCGATCTCAACCCACCGGAGAGCTATACGCTGAAGGGCAACGGGCAGGGTGGCGCCGCGGGATTCGCGCGGGGCGAAGCACGCGTGCGCCTCGAAGAGCAAAACGGCGATACTCTGTTGAAATACGACCTCGGTGCGAACGTAGGCGGCAAGCTCGCGCAGTTGGGTTCGCGACTAGTGGACGGAGCCGTGCGCAAGTTCGCAGACGACTTCTTCGCGAGCTTCAAGCAGGTGCTCGAAGGAGAGCCCTCAGCGGCTGATGAAGAGCCTTCAGCGGCTGATAGAGAGCCTTCAGCGGCTGGTAAAGAGCCTTCAGCGGCTGATAGACAGCCTTCAGCGGCTGAAGGAGAGGAGCCGCCGACGGCCGAAGCGGGGGCGCGTGCCAAACGACGGCGCGCCACATCCGTGATCTGGATTGTGGTGGTTGTGGCCCTGGCGGCCGCAGCGATATTCTTTTTGTAGAACGATCCCGAAGCTATTCTGGGGGGGAACGAAATGAAAGTTTCATTGACCGTCAACGACGAAGCGAGAACGGCCGATGTGCCGGACAATACGCTTCTCGTGGAGCTCTTGCGTGACCATCTTGGGCTCACCGGCACCCACGTCGGATGTGATACGAGCCAGTGCGGTGCCTGCATAGTTCACCTCGATGGTATCGCAGTCAAAGCCTGCACTGTGCTCGCGGCTCAAGCCGACGGCACGGCAGTCGCCACCATCGAGGGGATCGGAAGCCCGGAGGCGCTTCATCCCATGCAGGCCGCGTTTCGTGAGTGCCATGGGCTTCAGTGCGGGTTTTGCACACCGGGCATGATCATGAGCGCGATCGACCTTGTGCGGCGCAATGCCGATCCGGACGAAGCAACGGTGCGCCGGGAGCTTGAAGGAAACTTCTGCCGCTGCACCGGTTACCACAACATCGTGCGCGCCGTCATGAAGGGCGCTCAGGATATGGGAGGGTAGGGCTGATGGCTGAAAACACGAGCAATACCGGTATCGGCCAGTCGGTACGTCGACGCGAAGACGTTCGTTTCCTCACCGGCAAGGGCCAGTATACCGATGACATCAATCGGCCCGGTCAGGCCTATGGGGTGTTTCTGCGCTCACCCCACGCGCGCGCGAGGATCACCTCCATCGACGCTGCCACGGCGCTCGAGAAGGACGGGGTGATCGCCGTGCTCACGGGCGCGGACATGGCGGCGGACGGCTTGGGCGATCTTCCGTGTGGCTGGACGATTCACTCCGTAGACGGCGAAGAGATGAAACTGCCACCGCATCCCGCCCTGGCGCACGACACCGTGAACTATGCCGGGGAACCGTATGCACTCGTCGTCGCCAACGCTCTGGCAGAGGCGCGTGATGCGGCGGAACAGGTGGTGACACAGTTCGAGGAGTTGCCGCCTGTGGTCTCGCCGGGGGAGGCGCAAGCCGACGGCGCGCCCGAGCTTTATGCCGGCATTCCGGGAAACACCTGTTATCGCTGGGAGCTCGGTGAGAAGGATGCCACCGATGCGGCGTTCGAAAGTGCGGCGCACGTGACGAGCCTCGAGTTCGAGAACAATCGCATGTTGCCGAACGCCATCGAGCCGCGCGCATGCGTTGCCGAGTACGACGCGGCCACACAGGATTTCACGCTCTTCACCACCAGCCAGAATCCACATCTCGCGCGACTCATCTTGTCGGCATTCGTTCAGGTCGCGCCGGAGCATCGCCTGCGCGTCGTGTCTCCCGATGTCGGCGGTGGGTTCGGCTCCAAGATCTTCGTTTACGCCGAGGAGACGACCTGCACCTGGGCCGCACGACGCATTGGACGGCCGATCAAGTGGACGGCGCAGCGCTCTGAGTCGTTTCTTACGGACGCCCACGGTCGCGATCACCTTACGAAGGCGGAGCTTGCCCTCGATGGCGACGGGAATTTCGTGGGCTTGAGAGTCAGAACCGTCGCCAACATGGGGGCGTATCTTTCGACCTTTGGCTCGGCGGTGCCCACGATCCTTTATGGCACTTTGCTCGCGGGCCAGTACAAGACGCCTGCGATTCACGTCAGCGTCGATGCGGTGTTCACGAATACGACGCCGGTGGACGCGGTGCGCGGCGCGGGGCGCCCGGAGGCGACATACGTGGTGGAGCGGCTGGTGGAGACTGCCGCGCGCGAGCTCGATATCGACCCGGTCGAGCTTCGCCGGCGTAACTTCATTCCACCCGATGCTTTTCCCTACCAGACACCGGTGGCGCTCGAGTACGACACAGGGGACTACGGAGCGAGTCTCGACAAGGCGCTCGAGCTCGCGGGCTACGCCGAATTTTCCGCCCGCAAGGCGGAAGCACACAGTCGCGGAAAGCTGCGTGGCCTCGGCTTCTCTTGTTACATCGAAGCATGTGGGATTGCTCCATCGCAGTTGGCGATATCCCTCGGTGCGGGGGTTGGCCTCTACGAATCGGGCGAGGTGCGTGTCAATGCCACGGGCTCGGTGACGGTCTTCACCGGCTCGCACAGTCACGGCCAGGGTCACGAGACCACGTTCGCTCAGATCGTCTCGGACAAGCTCGGCATTCCATTCGACGACGTAGAGGTGGTGCACGGAGACACCGCACGCAGCGACTTCGGCCTCGGCACTTACGGTTCGCGTTCCGCAGCGGTGGGTGGCATGGCGCTGGTCGAGGCGAGCAACAAGGTCATCGCCAAGGGAAAACGCATCGCGGCCCACATGCTGGAAGCCTCCGAGGAGGACATGGACTTCGAGAACGGCGTGTTCTCGGTGCGGGACAGCAACCGCCAGCTCTCCTTCGGCGAGGTTGCATTCATGGCCTATGTCCCCTCGAATTATCCGTCGGACCTCGAGCCAGGATTGTCCG
Source organism: Gammaproteobacteria bacterium (assembly GCA_027295305.1). GTDB lineage: Bacteria > Pseudomonadota > Gammaproteobacteria > Pseudomonadales > Azotimanducaceae > JAPULC01. The sequence continues at coordinate 2,479 of JAPULC010000308.1, read as the reverse complement.
AGAAGGCGTTTTACGATCCCAAGAACTTCACGTTCCCCGCTGGAAGCCACATCTGCGAGGTGGAGATCGACCCGGACACCGGTGTGGTGGAAGTCGTGAACTTCACCGCGGTGGACGATTTCGGCATCGTGATCAATCCGATGATCGTCGAAGGGCAGGTGCACGGCGGCGTCTCGTTTGGCATTGGGCAGGCATTGATGGAGCACAGTCGCTACGACGACACTGGACAGCTCATCACGGGCTCGTTTCTCGACTATTGTCTGCCACGCGCCGACGACATGCCGCCCATGCAAGTGGACCTGACGACCACGCCCTGCACGCACAACACACTCGGCGTCAAGGGATGTGGGGAAGCCGGTGCGATCGGTGCGCCCGCGGCGGTGATGAACGCAGTCACCGATGCGCTCTCCATCAGAGACATGAACATGCCCGCCACCGCCGAGAAGGTGTGGCGCGCCGCAAGAGGCGAGGACTGAACGATGTATGCATTCAACTATCATCGACCCGAGAGCCTCGCGCAAGCTGCCGAGCTGTTCGGTTCGACCGACGATCCCGTATACGTCGCGGGAGGCCACACCATGATTCCAACTCTGAAACTGCGTCTGGCTTCGCCTTCCGACGTCATCGATCTCGCCGGCGTGAGTGAGTTGGTCGGCATCCGTGTGGATGCCGCGGGCGAGGCCCGCGGTGGCGCAAAGCTCGTCGTAGGCGCGCTGACACCCCACGCGCATGTGGCTGCGTCGAGGGAAGTCAACGAGACGATCCCAGCGCTTGCGACGCTGGCGGGCGGAATCGGCGATCCGCAGGTGCGAAACCGCGGCACCCTTGGTGGCTCCGTCGCGAACGCGGACCCAGCGGCGGATTATCCGGCCGCCGTGCTGGGACTCGCTGCAACGATTGCCACGGATCAGCGCGAGATCGAGGGCGACGCGTTCTTTACGGGAATGTTCGAGACGGCCTTGGAGCCGGGGGAGATCATCACCCAGATCAGCTTTGCGGTGCCCGAGAAGGCCGCGTACTGCAAGTTCCCGAACCCGGCATCGCGCTACGCGACCGTTGGCGTGATGGTGAGCGTCACCGGCGGCAACGTTCGCGTGGGCGTCACGGGGGCGGCGCCCGCACCGTTCAGATCCACCGCGCTCGAGGAAGCGTTGACTGCCGATTTATCGATTGATGCCATCGACGGCGTTGCGATCGATTACGATGGCTTCAACACCGATCTGCACGCGAGCGCGGAATACCGTGGGCATCTGGTGGGGGTAATGGCGAAGCGTGCGGTGCAGGCGCTCTAAACATAGAGCAGGTGGTGCCAGGCACAATTTTCGCAGCGGCTCGTCGTTTATTTCCGGGGACAACAAGGAAAATTGTGCCAGACAGAAAATGGGATCAGACCCCATTTTCGCGGTAGCCGGCTGGTTGCCATTGGTCCCCGGTCGAGGAAATGGGGTCTGACCCCATTTTCTACGCGCTCGTATACCGATCCTGCAGCCGCCGCATGCCGTTCAGCCAGCGGTCGTAGTCCGACGTCTTGCGTTGCATGTATTCGAGCACTTCCGGATGGGGGAGCACGAGGAAGCGCTCCTCGTCGAGGGCTTCTACGACCGAATCCGCCACCTGCTCTGGCTCGAGCATTCCGTCCAGGCTTGCGACGCTCCCGTCGCGACCCGCGGTCATCGCGGTTCGCACGGCCTGGGGGCACAGCACCGAGACCTTGATGCCGTCGTTGCCGTGCGTGATGGATATCCACTCCGCAAGTGCCACCGCCGCGTGTTTTGTCACTGCGTAGGTGACACTACCGATCTGGGAGAGCAGGCCGGCGGCCGAGGCGGTGTTGAGTAGATAGCCACCCCCCCGGGGGGTCATCTTCGGCACCAGATGCCGCGCCGCATAGACGTGCGACATGACGTTGACGTCCCAGATCCGCTGCCATTGCTCATCGGTGCTATCGAGTCCCTGGCCGCCTCCGATACCGGCGTTGGAGCAGAACAGATCGATGGGCCCTGCGCTCGATTCCGTCTCGTCGATCAGTGCGACAACCTGCTCCTCTACGCTCACGTCGACTTTGCGAAAGCTGCCGCCGATCTCCTGTGCGACTTCGCGGGCGCCGTCCTCGTTCATGTCTGCCACCGCTACGTGGGCGGCACCTTCGGCGGCGAATCGCCGAGCCATCGCGCGGCCGATGCCACTCGCGCCGCCGGTCACCACCACGATTTTGTCCTGCACCCGCATCGATAGGTCTCCTGGATATCGGTTCTGACGTCGATTCTATCCGCGCCGAAGATCTGCGGCGAACGAGTGGAGCCTGCCTTGAGCGAGCGAACCAAATGGGCCTGCCCTGAGCGAGCCGAATGGGCCTGCGCTGAGCGAGCCGAATGGGCCTGCCCTGAGCGAGCCCCGAATGGGCCTGCCCTGAGCGAGCCGAATGGGCCTGCGCTGAGCGAGCCGAATGGGCCTGCCCTGAGCGAGCCGAATGGGCGGT
>JAPULC010000307.1 GCA_027295305.1 Gammaproteobacteria bacterium | reverse complement strand
GAAAAGGTGTGGTAGGTCAGCAACCGAGGATTCCACCCGGTGAAAGCTTCAGCTACACGAGCGGGGCGGTGATCGAATCAGAAGTGGGTGCGATGCAGGGAAGTTACGAGTTCGAGACTGACGGTGGCGATCGCTTCAGTGTTCCGATTCCACCCTTCGCACTCTCGGTGCGCAATGCGTTGCACTAGCCAGTTTCCCGCCGGAAACTAGCTCCGGGGCATGGATGCCCCGGCAAAACCCGCTCTTTGCGGACTCTTTTAAAGAAGAGCACGCAGTAAAAGCAAGGGTTTTGGGAGCGAAGGCGAATTTAGTTCGCCGCAGCGTGGGAAGAAATTCGCCCGGACGGCGAATTTCTGGACAAGAGCTAGCTAGATGACACGATTGGGATGGCGACACTCGTAGTTGGTGACATTCAGGGCTGCTTCGACGAGCTGCTCGCGGTCATCGCGCAGGCCGAGTTCGAGCCATCGAAGGATACACTGTGGATCGTCGGCGACATCGTCAATCGCGGCCCTCGGTCTCTCGATGCATTGCGTTGGCTGTACGAGCTACGCGAGTCCGTGGTGGCGGTGCTCGGTAATCACGATCTGCATCTTCTCGCGATTGCTTACGGTGGCCATCGCCCCGGCAGGCGCGATACCTTCGATGAGATTTTGGATGCTCCTGATGCGCAAGAGCTCCTGCAGTGGCTGCGCAGTCTGCCGCTCATGCATTATGAGCCGGCGGGGCGTTGGCTGATGGTGCACGCAGGCATTCCTCACATATGGTCCCTGAAGCAGGCGTCGTCGCTCGCGGAGGAAGTGCATAGCGTGATCCAAGGTCCCGACTTCGTCGCGTACTTCGAACGTATGTACGGCGATGATCCGGACATCTGGAGCGACGACCTCGAGGGGATGGATCGTCTTCGGATCATCACGAATTACTTCACGCGGATGCGCTTGATCGATCACGAGGGGCGCCTGAATCTCTCACACAAGGAGGGCCCGGAAGGCGCGCCGGAGGGGTTCGTGCCGTGGTACACCCGACGCCATCCGGACATCGAGGACGTGAACGTGTTGTTCGGCCATTGGGCTTGGATCAATGGAGAGACGGGAATGCCGAGGACGTTCGCACTCGATACGGGATGCGTTTGGGGGCGAGCTCTCACTGCGTACCGGATGGACGACGGCGTATATTTCCGCTGTCCTTGTCTATCAGCCTGTTAAAAAACAGGCTGATAGCTTCTGGCCATGGATGGCGGCCATGAATGGCTTGCGCAGATCAAACACGTAAGTGTTCGATCTGTCGTTCGCCTGATTTGCCATGGAAGGCAAATCGGGGGCGAAAAATGATTTCTAGAATCATTTTTTTACAGATCCTAGGTGATGGACGGTTCGTGATGTGAAGATCTACCTCGTGGGCGGCGCGGTTCGCGACGAGCTGCTCGGGCTCGCTGTATCGGAGCGCGATTGGGTCGTGGTGGGAGCAACACCCGAAGAGATGGAAGCCCTGGGGTACCGTCAGGTCGGCCGGGAATTCCCGGTATTTCTTCATCCAGAGAGTGGTGATGACTACGCGCTTGCACGCACCGAGCGAAAGCTCGGCCGTGGCCACAGGGGCTTCGAGTGTGATGCAGGACCCGGCGTGACGCTCGAGCAGGATCTCTCGAGGCGCGACCTGACGATCAATGCCATCGCAAAGCACAGTGACGGACAGCTGATCGATCCGTACGGGGGTGTCGAAGACCTGCGCGCGGGGCTTCTTCGCCATGTATCCCCTGCGTTTGCAGAGGATCCGCTACGGGTGTTGCGTGTTGCTCGCTTCGCCGCGCGATTCGCTGACCGCAATTTTCGTGTGGTCGACGAAACCATGACGCTGATGCGCAAGATGGCGCGTTCGGGAGAGCTCGAAGAGCTGACGGTCGAGCGTGTGTGGAACGAGCTCGAGCACTCCTTCGAGAGCTCGAGCCCTGCAACTTTTCTGCGGGTTCTTGCACTGTGCGAAGCCCTGCACATCTTGTTTCCAGAGCTCTTCGACGGTAAGGAACTCGATGACCTGGAGGCACATCCGGGTTTTCGTGCATTGGAGCTCACTGCGTCCGGCAAGCTGAGCGACGAGGGGCGCTTCGCGTTGCTCTGGCTGGAGCGCTCCTCGGAGCAGCTCGAGACATTTGTGGCACGCATCAGGCCGCCGAGTCGGTTTCGTGATCTCGCGGGGCTGGTAGTCGACCAAGCGGAGCGGTGCATCGGATGGGTGAATGCGGATCCAGCAGAGCTCTTGAGGCTTCTCAAGCGTGTCGATGCATTGCGTCGTCCGGACAGGTTCGCCGAGTTGCTCGCGGTGCTGTCTCTTGCCGCGTCGAGTCGCGGCACTCAGGTGGATCTCGCGCCGCTCGCGGAGCTTGGAGAGATGCTACGCAATCTCGATGTGAGCGACGCGGTGGAAGCCGCGGACAACGACGCGATTGGTGAACGTGTCGATGTCGAGCGGCTGGGCGCAATAAGGAAATGGTTGGAGCGCCGCACATGAGTGATCGCACCGCGATTGTCACCGGAGGTGCGACGCGCATCGGCCGAGCCATCTCCACGGCGCTTCACGAGGCGGGTTACCGCGTGTGGGTGCACTATCGCAGCTCGAAGGATGCGGCGAGGGAGCTCACGCGTGCACTCAATCGATCGAGAGCGCAGTCGGCCGAGCTCTGCACGGGAGATCTGGCTGTTTTCGACGACGTGGAGCGGCTCGCCGAGCAGTTGCTGCAGGCGATTCCACGGCTGGATCTTCTGGTGAACAATGCGTCGACGTTCTATCGAACGCGCCTGGGAGAAGTGACTAGAGCGCAATGGGACGAGGTCATGGGTGTGAATCTCGGGGGGCCCTTCTTTCTCACTCAGGGGCTATTGCCGTCGCTCGAGCGAGCGAAAGGTTCGGTGGTGAATGTCACGGATATTCATGCGGAGCGACCGCTGGGCGGCTATCCGATCTATTCGATGGCGAAGGCCGGGCTTGCCATGATGACCCGGGCGCTTGCCCGTGAGCTGGCACCTGGTGTGCGCGTCAATGCGGTGGCCCCCGGAGCCATTCTCTGGCCGGTGGGGGAGGAGCCCTCGGAGAGCGTCCAGCAGAGGATCCTCGAACGCATTCCCATGGGGCGTTTCGGGGAGCCGCAGGACATTGCGCGTGCGGTGTTGTATCTCGCGGAAGCGCAATACGTGACCGGTCAGAGCCTCTCAGTGGACGGTGGGCGATCCATCAAGTCGTGAGCGAGCTCTCGCCGCATACGGCTAACTCGGGAAGTCTCCCGCGCGCCGCTCGATCACGACCCCCGCTTCCTGCGCGTTCGCGATGGCGCCAGGCTTGGCGATGCGGATGCGAACCCAGGGCGGTGCGAGTCGTTCATGAAGAAGCTCTGCCACTGCCTGCGCCAGGCGTTCGAGCAACTGAAATTCGCTCTGCTCTACGAATTCGGTGACGAGCCGCGCCACCTCTGCGTAGTCCAGCGTCTCCTCCAACGCATCGTTCGCACCTGCTCGCGCGGCATCGATGCCAAGTTCCAGATCCAGGATCAGGGTCTGCCTGACTTCGCGCTCCCATGGGCGCACCCCGATCACGGTGTCGACGGTGAGGTGGTGGATATAGATCTGATCTTCGTGCGGGTTAGACACCTTCGAGCTCGTTCATCGGCCAGCGGGGGCGTGCATTGATCGTGAGCCCGTCGTGCTGCCCGGCGAGCAGACGTAGGCATCCCGCGAACGCGATCATCGCGCCGTTGTCGGTACATAGCTCGGGCGGCGGATAGCAGACGCGGCATGCGAGGGGCTCGAGGGCCGTCGCGAGACGCTCACGCAGCCGTCGATTTGCCGCAACCCCACCCGCCATCACGAGGGAATCCAATCCGCTGTCGCGCACGGCTCGGCGGCATTTGATCACCAAGGTGTCCACGACAGCTTCCTCGAATGCGCGTGCCACATCCGCACGTGCCTGATCGTCGAGTTGCCCGCTTTGCTCCAGGCGCTTCACCGTATTCAGGGTATAGGTCTTGAGCCCGGAGAAGCTGAAGTCGAGCCCCGGACGATCGGTCATGGGACGCGGAAAATCGAATCGCTCCGGATCTCCTGATTGTGCCAGGGCGGCCACCTCCGGTCCGCCGGGATATCCGAGACCCAGCATTTTGGCGGTCTTGTCGAACGCCTCTCCGGCGGCGTCGTCCAATGACTCGCCAAGCACCTCGTAGTTTCCGACTCCATCGGCCCGCACGAGCAGGGTATGGCCCCCCGAGACGAGGAGTGCGATGAACGGAAACTCGGGTGCCGATGGATCCAGTAGCGGCGCAAGCAGGTGTCCTTCCATGTGGTGCACACCAATCGCGGGGACCTGCAGCGCCCACGCCATCGACCTTGCGATGGATGCACCCACCAGCAACGCGCCAACGAGGCCGGGTCCCGACGTATAGGCGAGTCCCTCCACATCTCCAGGGCCGATACCGGCTTGCCTCATGATCTGAGCGATCAGCGGGAGGGTCTTGCGGATGTGGTCGCGCGAGGCGAGCTCGGGCACCACCCCGCCGTAATCTGCATGCAGGGGAATCTGGCTGTAGAGCGCGTCCGCCAGCAGGCCTCGCTCGCTGTGGTAGAGCGCCACGCCGGTTTCGTCGCAGGAGGTTTCTACACCGAGAACGAGCATTGCAAGGCCGCTGGGCAGGGAGGGGCTATTATCAGGGAGCGAAGGGATTGAGAACACCGTGGTGTGGTGGCGTGAGCCTGCGCACCGCTCTTTGCACGAAGAGCGGATAGCCAGTAGAATCTCGCGCCCTCGAATAGATTTTCCATGGGTCAAGAAGCCACTATATGCCGTCTGTGAAAATCAGAGAAAACGAGCCATTCGATGTTGCTCTGCGCCGCTTCAAGCGCTCCTGTGAGAAGGCCGGGATTCTGGCCGAGGTGCGGCGTCGCGAGTACTACGAAAAGCCCACTTCGGTGCGCAAGCGCAAGGCTGCCGCCGCGGTGAAGCGCCATCTCAAGAAGCTGCAGCGCGAAGCTCGTCGTCTGGAACGTAACTATTAGCTCTTGTTCAGAAATTCGCCGTCCGGGCGAATTTCTTCCCACGCTGCGGCGAAGTAAATTCGCCTTCACTTCCAAAACCCTTGCTTTGGCTGCGCGTTCCTCCGCAAAGAGCGGGTTTTGCTCAGGGCAGCCGCACGGCTGCCCCGGCATCCATGCCCCGGAGTTAGTTTCC
>JAPULC010000306.1 GCA_027295305.1 Gammaproteobacteria bacterium | reverse complement strand
CCGAACACGAGCAGCTTCTCGCGCTGTCCCATCGCCACCTGCAAAACAAGCGGAATGAGGTGCGTCTCGGGATCGTGATCCTCGCCATGTTCGCCGTCGGGCGGGGCGCCGGCTGCGTTGAAATAGCGCAACAGCGTAAATCCAAGCCCGTAGGCACCACAGAAGTCGCGGATCATCCACTCCACCGTCAGCTTCGTTCGAGCGTACGGACTGCACTCCTCCTGCGGCGCATCCTCACTCATGGGAACGACCGGCGACTCGCCGTACGTCGCGCATGTGCTGCTGAAGATCATCCGTTGGACCTTGGCGGCGCGCATCGCGCTGAGCAGACTGAGCGTGCCCGCGACGTTGTTGCGATAGTAATGTTCGGGATCGTCCACCGACTCGCCCACGTAGGTCGACGCGGCGAAGTGCATCACCGCGTCGGGTTTAACCGCTCGAAGCGCTGCGCTCAGCGCGTCGGTGTCGCTGATGTCGCCAACGATGAGGGTGGCGTCACCAACCGCTTCACGGTGCCCCAGCGAGAGATTGTCATAGGCAACGGCCTCATGTCCGTTCGCCCGCAGCCAGCGCAAGCAGGCGCTGCCGACGTAACCTGCTCCACCTGTGCATAGCACCTTCATGATCGGTCTCTTCTCCAACGATCGCAGCCAGTATAACGAACCGGCATCAGGCCGGACTACCGGGCGGGTGTGTACCAATCAATATGGGCGCCACCCACAGGTGACAGAGAGGACTTCGCCGGGGGCGAATCGCGATGCCTGGCCGACTGCGAGCCGGTGGGCAGCGACGGCGAGGTGGACGCCCACGACCTGTCGGCGGTGCTCAACGCATGGGAGACACAGCCGGCGGACGGGTTGTGTGATCTACCATAGGACGGTGTGATCGATGTGGTCGATCTGGCAGAAGTGTTCGCGCATGGGGGGGGTTGCCCGTCGCAGGGCGCCCGAACGTCTTTCGCAGGAAACCAACTCAACTGTCTGGGCGCGGAGGGGGCGATGCGATACGATGAGCCTGCGAAAGCGCTCGTAGCTCAGTGGTCGAGAAGGCATTTCACGCGGGCCGGGACGTTTGGTGCGTCGGAGGACCCGTTTGTGTCGAAGCTGGCGGGATAATCAGCGCATCAACGCGTGCCGCAGGCACGGCGTCCCAGTCCGACTGAATTCGCTGAAGAGCGCCGGTCTGTTAAGCCGGAGGCGCGGGTTCGATTCCCGTCGAGCGCACTGGTGCAGGCTCACCGTCGGACCCCGTATTAGGTCGAGGGAGCGTGATGCGCGCTTACGACTTTCATGAACTTGAGCGCCGATGGCGCGCCGCCTGGGAGCGGTCGCATTGCCATCAGGCGCCCGAAGCGCCGGTCGGTCCGAAGTACTTCATTCATGACGCCGCCCCCTTTCCCAATGGCCCACTCCACCTTGGCCATGTGCGGACGTACCTCCTCGGCGATGTCATGGCCCGCTACCAACGACTCCGCGGTCGATGTGTCCTATACCTCACCGGATTCGACGCCTTCGGACTGCCGATCGAACTTGCGGCTGAGGAAGCTGGGTTGTCGCCACCGCAACTGGTCGCGCAGTGCATCGGACTCATGACCCGCCAGCTCAAGGAACTCGGCATCAGCTACGACTGGTCTCGAGTCCCGCGTACGTGCGATCCCGACTGTTACCGATGGACACAGTGGTTGTTTCTCGAACTGCTCGAGGCGGGACTGATCGAACGGCGCACGGCACGCCTGCACTGGTGTCCGCGGTGCCGAACGACGCTGGCACGCATTCAGGTTGAGGATGAAGGCTGCTGGCGGTGCGGCTCGCGCGTGACTCAGCGGGCCTTTCCGCAGTGGTTCGTGGCGATCTCGCACTATTCCGATCGTCTTCATCGAACCGTCGAGGACCTCGATCAATGGAGCAATCGTTCCAAGCGAATGCTCCGGGGTTTCTTTGACACGAACGGTCGTGCCGACCGATCGCATGGCAATCGGGCGCACGAATGGTTGGTGTCGAGACAGCGATCATGGGGAACGCCGATTCCCATCGTCTATTGCGCGTGCTGTGGTGTCGTGCCGGTCCCACGAGAGGATCTTCCCGTCTGCTTACCGGAAACGCTTGACTGGACGAACGGCTCGGGCGCATTGGCTCGCTGCGAATCCTTCCGCGAGACATCCTGTCCGCGCTGTGGCGGGTCGGCGCGGCGGGAAACCGATACCCTCGACTGCTTCTTCGATGACATCTGGTGCTTCTTGCAGCCTCTGGTCACGCTCGGGAGGAGCCCCGGCTTCACCCGCGAGAATCTCGGCGACTGGCTTCCCGTGGACTGCGCTCAAAGCGGGCTGGACACCTGTATTTGCTTTCATCTGTACCGGTTCCTCGGCCGATTCCTTCACGATCGCGGCCTCCTCCACGACCCCGAACCGATCCGGCGTTTTGTCGGCAACGAGATGGTGCTCGCCGGGGGACGCAAGATGAGCAAGCACTTCGGCAACGCGGTTTCGCCTGAATCCATCGTGCGTGAACACGGGGCAGACGCGCTCCGCGTCGCAATGCTCTGG
>JAPULC010000305.1 GCA_027295305.1 Gammaproteobacteria bacterium | reverse complement strand
GGCCATACGGCTGCGGCCGCGGTCATGTGGTATCTTTGCGCACCTCGCAATGCTGCCAATACCAGAACGCAGCCATCGAAGGACGCGACCAGACAACCCAGGGGGGAATGACACAATGTCCAATCACTTGAAGTTCTACATCGACGGCGAATGGGTCGATCCGATCGGTAAGGAGACCTTGGAGGTCATCAATCCGGCCACCGAGGAGCCGATCGCCACCATCGCGCTCGGCAATGCCGAGGACGTGGACCGCGCCGTCGCAGCCGCAAGAAAGGCGTTCGAGTCGTTCTCGCAGACGCCTCAAGAAGAACGCGCTGCGCTGCTCGACAAGATCATCGAGGTCTATAAGTCACGCATCGGTGACATTGCGGCCATCGTGTCGCAGGAGATGGGCGCGCCCATCAACCTCGCCAACGCCGCCCAGGCACCCGCCGGTCTCGGCCATTTGATGCAGGCCAAGGCGGCAGCCGAGAGCTTTGCGTTCTACGAGGATGTCGGTACCGCCCGCATCGTGCGCGAGGCGATCGGCGTCTGCGGTCTGATCACGCCGTGGAACTGGCCCTTGAACCAGATCGCCGCCAAGGTCGGCCCGGCCATTGCAGCGGGCTGCACCATGGTGCTCAAGCCCTCGGAGATCGCACCGCTGAATGCGTTGATCTTTGCCGAGGTCATGCACGATGCCGGCGTGCCGGCAGGCGTGTTCAACCTCGTCAATGGCGACGGGCCGACGGTCGGTGTCGCGATGTCCTCGCATCCAGGCATCGATATGATGTCGTTCACCGGCTCGACCCGCGCGGGAATCTCGGTGGCGCAAAACGCTGCGACCAGCGTCAAACGCGTCGCCCAGGAACTCGGCGGCAAATCGCCGAACGTGATCCTCGACGACGCCGACTTTCCGAAGATCGTTGCCCGCGACACGTTCGGCGTGTGCCTGAACACCGGCCAATCCTGCAACGCGCCGACCCGCATGCTGGTGCCCGAGGGCCGCATGCAAGAGGCGGCTGCGATCGCCAAGGCCACTGCCGACACCATCAAGGTGGGCGATCCGAGCAGCACCGATACCCAGATCGGGCCGCTGGTGTCCAATGTGCAGTTCGAAAAGGTGCAAGCCCTGATCCAGAAGGGCATCGACGAAGGCGCGAAGCTCGAGACGGGCGGTGTCGGGCGCCCAGATGGCATGAACCGCGGCTACTTCGTCAAGCCGACGATCTTCTCCAATGTCGACAACAGCATGTCCATCGCTCAGGAAGAGATCTTCGGACCGGTCCTGTCGCTGATTGCCTACAAGGACGAAGACGACGCGGTGCGCATTGCCAACGACACGGCCTACGGGCTGTCGGCCTACGTCAGCTCCGGCGAGCTCGACAATGCCATACGGGTCGGCGAGCAGATCCGCGCGGGCAACGTTCACCTGAACGGCGCCGGCGTGAACCCAGGGGCACTGTTCGGCGGCTACAAGCAATCCGGAAACGGACGCGAGTTCAGCAAGTGGGGACTCGACGAGTTCCTCGAGACGAAGGCGCTGTTGGGCTACAACGCCGCCTGACCCCCCACTCACCACCTCACACGCACACACCGTTCGCGCTATGCGCGAGCGGTGATGTGCCATGGGTGATGGCCGCGGTTCTTCGAAGACTCAGAGAACAGCGCTTCGGAGACTCAGAGTTGAGTTGGGACAACCTCTTGCACACCATCCGAGGTCGCTGCATTTCTGCCTGCTGACCAAGCCTGCTAGACTCACCGGTCGCCAGTCAGTTCTTGCTCACGGCTGGTGCGAATTACCACCACGAAGTCTCAACGTGCAATACAGCGACTACCAAGCGCCCGGGCGGCGCGAACGCTCCTCCTTTGGGCACCTCGGGCATCTCAAGCGGCTCGGTCCCTACGTTCGTCGTTACGCGTGGGTGCTCGGCGTCTCCATTTTCGCCCTCTTGATCACACGCGTTCTGGATGCCTTCGTGCCGCTCCTGATCAAGACGGCCATCGACAGCCTCGCGGACCCGGCGATCGAGCCCGACGTGGGTCGGCCGGCATTGGCCATCGTCGGCCTCGTCCTCGCGCGGTTCGCGATCTTCATCGTTGCGCGGCGGGTGATGCGCCGCATCTCCATTTCCGTCTCCTACGATCTGCGCAAACGGCTTTTCGAACACATTCAGTACCAGGGCGCCACCTTCTTCAATCGGTTCGCCACGGGCGACCTCATGTCGCGCACGGTCAACGACGTCAGCATGGTGCGCATGGTGGTGTCTTTCGGCTGGGTCAACGTCATCACGTTCGTGTTCACCATCTCGACGGGTCTGTATTTCATGACCCTGCTTTCGCCGTCGCTGGCGTTCTGGGTGATTGCGCCGCTGCCGTTGGTGGTGGCGGCCGGCTTCCTCATGGCACGCCGGATGTTCCCCTACTACCGCGACCAGCAGGAAGGCATGGCGGCGGTGACCTCGTTCACGCAGGAGAATCTGAACGGCATCCGCACCATCCAGGCAATGGCTCAGGAAGACCAGGAGATCGCGCGCTTCAATACGATCAGCACGCGCTACGCACACATGGTTTATCGAGTCACGCGCTTCAGAGCCGGAATGAACCTGGTGATGGCGTCTCTGACCATCGCCTCGCCAATGGTCATTCTCTTCTATGGCGGCGGGCTGGTGCTTGCGGGGGACATCACCGTCGGCACCTTTGCGGCTTTTTTCGCCTACCTCACGATGGTCACCGCGCCGGTGCGCATGATCGGAATGTCTCTTTCCATGTTCACAGCCGCGGCCGCGGGAACCGAGCGGATCTTCGAGGTGCTCGACTACGAGCAGGAGATCCGTGACGCACCGAGCGGCGCTGCGCCGGACGAGATCCGGGGACACATAGAGTTCCGCCGATTCTCGTTTCGGCACCCGGGTGCCGCGCGTCCCACGATCGAAGACGTCGACATCGAGATCGCAGCGGGAGAGACCGTCGCCTTGCTCGGTCGCGTCGGCGCCGGGAAGTCGACGCTCCTGCAAGCCGTGGTCAGGCAGATCGACACGCCCAGAGGGAGCGTCTTCATCGATGGTTGCGACATCTGCGATTTTCCGCTCCAACGACTGCGCCAGGTGGCGACGTTGGTTCCGCAGGACCCATTCTTGTTCTCTGCGACGCTGCGCGAGAACCTGAGCTACGACGATCCGAAACGCGCTGATGCACCACTGTGGGAGGCCGCGGAGGCGGCGGGGCTGGCCGACACCATTCGCGGGTTGACCGACGGCCTCTACGCGATTGTCGGCGAGCGCGGGATGACCCTGTCGGGCGGCCAGAAGCAACGCGCCACGTTGGCCCGAGGCCTCGTTCGCGATGCCCCCATCCTGCTGCTCGACGATTGCTTTTCCAGCGTGGATACCGAGACCGAGGAACGGATCCTGAGCGGACTCACCCACCTGCGGAGCGACAAGACGACGCTCTTGATCTCGCACCGCGTCTCGACCGCGCGTCATGCCGATCGCATCTTCATCATCGACAATGGTCACATCAGTGAGTCGGGCACCCACGAGGAGTTGCTGGCACTCGGCGGTTACTACGCGGATCTCGCTGCGGTGCAGAGCGATCAGGACCAGGACCGAGCCCGCAAGGCGCGGCTGTTGCATGAGCTCGACGGGAGTGAGCTCGAGCCCTCCGCGGTGCATAAGGCACTGCACGGGGGAGGTGATTGATGAGCGAAGCCAGTGGCACGCCCGCCCGCGACTACTCGGCATTCGATGTCGAGCTCACCCATCAGGCGCTCAATGTGCGTCTCTTCATCCGGTTACTCGGATGGATGCGGCCCTACCGGCTCACGCTGCTGGTCAGCGTGGCGTTGGTGATCGTCGCGGCGGCGACGTCGGTGTTGATGCCCGTAATCATCGGCCGCGTGATCATCGACACGGTGCTGCTACCCAATCCGTCCGCCAGCGCCCTTCCGGACTACGGGCTCACCGAGGCCACGCGGTGGCTGGCCGATTTTCTCGAGGCCGAAACGTTGACTGCGGCGGGCCTGGTCTACATCGCACTGGTACTGGGCCAGGTCGTGTTCATGTTCGGACACCAGCTGACGCTGGCGAGCTGCTCGGTCAGGGCACTGCGCGATCTGCGCTTGGATCTCTTCGCATCGCTGGAGCGAAAACCCATATCGTTCTTCGATCACGTCGGCGTCGGTCGCGTGATGACCCGGGTCAGCAACGACATCGAGAATCTATTCCAGCTCCTCACGGGCTTCGGCATGCTGGCCGGCGAATTCGTGCCGTTCTTTCTCGCGATGTTTCTGATGTTCCACATCAGCCACGAGCTGACCGCAGTCGTGGCGCTGGTGCTGCCGCTTGCCGCCGTGGGCACCTATGTGTTTCGCGTCGCCATGCGCAACATCTTCCGTCTGGTCCGCAATTCGGTATCGGCGCTCAATCAATATATGCAGGAGGACCTCAGCGGTATCGATGTCGTGCAGCTCTCCGGGCGCGAAGCGATGAACATCGAGCAGTACGGCGTGCTCAACAAGGAGAACCGCCATCAGGAATACCGTGCCATCAACTACGAGGTGGTGTACGACACCTTCAACACCAGCCTGGCAAGCATCGCGATCGCCGGGATACTGTGGTACGGCGGCGGCGAGGTGCTGCAGAACGAAATCTCCCTCGGGGCGATGGTGCTCTTCACGCAGCTCGTCAACATGATGATCATGCCGATCGTCGCCGTGGGTCAGCAGTTCAACACGCTGTTTCGCTCGATGGCGTCCGGCGAGCGGATATTCCAGGCGCTGGACTGGGACGAGCGGCTGCACGAGCCGACGCACCCCGCGGAGCTGCCCCCGCGTCTCGAGGGAGCCGTCGAGTTTCGCCACGTGCATTTTGGCTACTACGACGACGACCCGGTGTTGAAGGACGTGTCCTTCAAGATCGCGCCGGGCGAGAAGCTCGCGATCGTGGGACCCACCGGCTCGGGCAAGAGCACCATCGTTCGGCTGTTGATTCGTTTTTACGACTTCGACGACGGCATGATTTTCCTCGACGGCATCGACGTGAACCAGATCCGGAGCCACGACCTCAGAAAGCGCGTGGGGGTGGTGCTGCAGGATTTCCACATCTTCTCCGGAACCGTGCGGGACAACATCACGCTGAACGATCCCGACATCAGCGACGAACGCGCCCAGTGGGCGGCGCGTGTCGTCAACGCCGATCGTTTCATCCGCGAGCTGCCCGATGGCTACCACACCGAGTTGACCGAACGCGGCAAAACCCTGTCCCACGGGCAGCGGCAGTTACTCGCCTTTGCCCGCGTGCTCGCAGCCGACCCCGAGATCCTGGTGCTGGACGAGGCGACCGCCAGTATTGATACCGCCACGGAGCTGGTCATTCAAGATGCGCTGCACAAGCTCACGGAAGGACGCAGCTCGATCATCATCGCGCACCGCCTGCAGACCATTCGCGAGTGCGACCGCGTGCTGGTGCTGCACCACGGTGTGGTCGAAGAAACCGGCACCCACGATGAGTTGATCGCCAAGCAGGGAATCTACTACACGTTGCACGAGCTGCAATTTCAGGACGGCGCGGTGGCTGCCGAGCTCATGGGCGAGACGGGGGAAAGCGAGGGAGCGCCCACGCCGAATGCGCGCTGGAGGATGGATGACGACGACGAAGCGGAACCGTTCGACCCGTCCGACTGACGAAAACGCGCGGCACCGGCCGGCGACGAGCTCAGTGCTCCAGTAAAATGCTGGGTGTCCCGGGGACGCATCTGCCGAATTACGCGTCTCATCCGGGAAGGAGCGCGTTCAGTCGACGCACGCGTCGCCGCTCAATCCTTCCCGCCCTTCCTTCACCAGCCAGGGGACCATCACGAGCGCCGCCACAGGGTCCGCCCACCACCAGCCCACAGTCGCATTTGCCACCAGACCGACGAGCAAGGCGAAGGAGAGATAAGAGCACGCCAGCGTCTCCCTCGCTTCCGCGCGCAGTGCCGCGCTTCCTATCTCGCGCGCTGCGCGAAGCTTGCCCCATGAAACCAGCGGCATGACCACCAGCGAGGCCGCGGCTAGAATGATCCCGACGAGGCTTTCGCTTGGCGCTTGTGCTTGCCACAAAGTCCACCCGGCCTGTCCCGTGACATAGACGGCGAGCATCAGAAACGTCGCGCCGATGAACACGCGCACACGGTGCTCGGTTCTCTCTATGGTCTCGTGGTCGGCACCCCCGGTCTCGACGGCGAGCCGCCAGAGCATCATCGCCGCCGCGGCTACCTCGATCACGCTGTCGAGGCCAAAGCCGAGCAGTGCAATGCTGTCGGCAACTGCCCCCGACCACAACGCAACGATTGCCTCGATGACGTTGTAGGCCAGCGTCGCGCCCACCAGCCACAGGCCAATGCGCACCCAATCGCGCTCCTGCACAAGAGCCGAGCCGTGGCTGTCGAGTCGCTCAATCGCCATCAAACGTCCCCGTCAGAAACTTGAAACCCCAGGGGCACTCCCCCGGCGTCACGATGGATCGCCAGTTTATAGCTAGTTTCTGTTGACGCTGCGGCGAAATAAATTCGCCTTCATCTTGGTGGTCTCCCACCGCGCTCCCGGGCCCTTGCTTTTTGCTGCGCGCTCTTCCGTAAAAGGCTCCGCAAAAAGCGGTCCTGCTTACGCCAGCCGCAAGGCTGGCGCGACATCCTTGTCCCGGACGCTAGTTCTTGTCCCTTTCGGGACAGGAACTAGCTAGGGACGATTCAGCGCCCAGTTGTAGTCGTAGCGGATCGGACCCCGATGATGCTTCAGACGCAGGGCGAGATCAGGACCGGCAAAAGCGGCGAGGTAGGTCAAGCGCTCTTCACGGGTGCTGCCGAAGTCCTCGGCGAACCAGTCGAATATGCTGGAGAGCACGAGCACCTCGTCTTCGAAATGCGCGCCCCTTGGATGGCTGATGTACGCCCGTGCGCCTGCATCGAGAAGCTGCTCGAGATTGCGTGCGGTGTACGCCTTGGCGGAGAGATTCGGACAGCCGACGCTTGCACAGTTCACCGCGAAGTGGATGCGCGGATCGCGAAAGATGGGCCGCAGAATGCGATGTTCCACGTCATCGAGGGAGAGATCCTTATCGGCGACTTCGATGAGCTTGAGCCCCCATGGCCCGACGCTGAAGAGCCCGCCCTTGATGTTCCGGATGCTGTCCACCTCGGGATGCTCGAGGATCAGCGCCACCGTTTGCGCGTTGTACAGATTGATCCAGTAGGCCATCTGCACCGACCTGGAATACTCCCTTGGATCCAGGTTCTGGAGGTATCGCAGATAGCCGGTCAAGCGAGTGCGGTCCTCGTCGCTGAAGTCGTCGTAGCGAAACCGCCACACCGCAGAGGGATGCTGGGCGTCCAGATAACGATCGAGAAGCGCCTGCCACACGGTGTGGTCGATGACGTTGCGATTTGCTTCGTTGCTCGCGTCCCAGTGCGAGAGCGCACGTGCCTTTGGAACGAACAGCGACTCCAGGAACGCGGCAGCAGCGGAACTTGAAAACAACAAACCGATACTCAGCAGCACAATTTTCATCCTGCCTTTCGAGCGTCGGCAGGCGAAATGGTTCCCTCGACGCAAGGAGAGAGCGTGCGCGATGTGACCGTGATCACAGCCCTTGCGCGCAACCAGGTTAGCGACAGTGCCCCGGCCACCTGGCGTGTCGAGCGCCTACTGTGTTGGGCAAGGCATTACGGCAACCTCGTTCGCAGGCACAAAAGAAAAGGGAGTCGTCCGGGGGAGGAGGGAGGTAGGTGGGGGACGACTCCCTCAGGCTCAGGAGTGTGAGCGATTGGAAACTGGTACGGCGTGGCCTGTGCCTGTGGTCTGCATTGGCACTGACTGCACCTCGCAGTGCCACGCTACGAAAATGCTGGTCAGATACTTCATGTGGAAGGGGTCCGTCCCCCGCAGTGTTACCTAATTTGTTACCTTTAGTAACAAAATGCGGGCAGGCATGCAAGAAGGAATTTTGCAAAGGGGTGTTGCATC